>JBIIIE010000016.1:0-17723 GCA_044235135.1 Roseomonas sp.
CCAGCCGATCCATTCCATCGCATCCAGCAAATGCTCACCCTTCGCCGGTTCTTCAATCGGCTGGGTCGAGACATAGACATGTTCGCGCATATATTCGCTTGGCGCGCGCTTCAGATGCGGCACCTCATCACGCAGCCGCTTCCAATTATTGTCGAGCCGCCAGCCGAGGGAGGGCATCCAGCCGCAACCACATTCGATCATCACGATCTTGAGGCTTGGGAAGCGTTCAAACACGCCTTCCACCACGAAGGACGCGACCTGAGCTTGGGCGCTGGTCGCGTGTTCCTGCACTTCCTCCACATAAAAGGAAGGCCAGCCGCCATTGGTCATGGCATTGCCGGAAAAGCCAAAGGCGTGGATGCCAATCGGCAGGCCCACTTCCGCCGCGGCCTCATAAATCGGCCAATAGCGCTTGCGGCCAAGCGGTTCGGAAGTGCGGCTCATCAACAGCACCTGGCAGAAGCGGCCATCACCTGCACGCCTGCGGATTTCAGCAGCTGATGCAACCGCATCCTCATAAGGCACCACAATGGAAGCGCGCAGCCGCGCATCATGATCCACCCAATGCGCCAATTGCCATTCATTCACAGCATGGGCGAGGGCGACCGAAAGATCATCATTCACATCGCCCTGGCCGGAAGGCTGCAAGGGGTTCAGCACACCAACATCAAGCCCGTAATGATCCAGGAATTGCTTTTGCACAAAGCCAAGATCGGAAGCGGGCGGCTGGCCCTGCGGCCCCCAGGCATCGCGCCGGCTGGCGAGTGGCGCGGCCTTCGGGAAGGGATAGCCCTTGTGAAAGCCGTGGCGCGCATGGATGCCGTAGGTGGTCAGCCGGTGCCACGCGGCATCGGTCATGAAGGGGCGGTATTCGCCCAAATCCGCGCAGCGCGGATGGATATCGCAATCCACCAGGCCGAGCGTCGCAGCAGCAGGCCGCCCAGGGGCGGCGATGGGGCGGATGATGTTCATGCGAGGGCTCCTTCCCGGAGGCGCTTATACGTCGCGCGCGGGTTATCCACCATGATTTTCGTGAGCAGGGCAGGATCAAGCCCATCCGGGATGCGCGCATCACCGTCAAAATGCGCATGGGGCCAATCGGAAGACCAAAGCAGCAGCTCATCCGATCCCAGATGATCCATCAGCCGCGCCATGGTTTCGGCTTCTTCCGGCACATCCAAGGGGCGGATCGAAAGCCGCACATGGTCGCGCACATATTCCGATGGCGGGCGATCCAGCCAAGGCACTTCAAAGCGCACGCCCTTCCAGGATTTCACCAAACGCCACAGGAAAGACGGCAGCCAGGAAACGCCGCTTTCCAGCAGCACGACCTTCAGCTTCGGGAATTTCACAAACACGCCTTCGGTGATGAGGGACGCGAGCGAGGATTGAAACCCCATCGCATTCGCCGTGTATTCCTCAAGATAATAGGAAGGCCAGCCCACGGACGTCACCGGGTGGCGCCAATTGCTGCCAGCATGGATGGCAAGCGGCATGTCATGGCGGGACAGCGCTTCATAAACCGGCCACCATTCGCGCCGGCCAAGCGGGATTTCCCCCATGCAAAGCGTCATGGCCTGCACGAAACGGTGATCGGGGGCGAGGCGTTCAATCTCGGCCACTGATTCCTCAATGGCATTGGGCAGCAGGATGGAAGCCCGCAGGCGCTTATCGCCATCCAACCATTCGGCGCGGATCCAATCATTCACCGCGCGCGCAAAGGCCGCTGAGAGGTCTCGGCTGAAGGGAAGCTGCACCGGGAAAAGCGGGTTCAGAATGCCCGTGCCGACTTGCCAGCGATCCAGCACTTGCGCTTGCAGGGTTTCAAGCCGGCACGGCGCCTCCCCTTTCGGGCCGCGCCAATCGGCGCGCACGGTGGAAGGCGCGGCGGGCGGCCAGGACGCGCTTTCAAGCTGCGAAACCCCGCGTTCCTTCAAACTGGTCCGCCAATGCTGCTCCATATACGGAAACAGGCTTGCCATGGACGGCAGGCCCGGATGCAGATCGCAATCTATTGCCGCTTCGGTCACGGTTCCTCCTGCGCTTCATCCAGTGCAGCGCAGGCGGAGCATCCCCCCTTTTTCCAGGCGGATCAATGGCCGGGAAGGGCGATGATCGCCGCGCGATGGGGCAAGGAAGGCACAGCGCCTTGCTGCGTGCAGGCCAAGGCCCCCGCCGTCACCGCAAGCCGCAAGGTCCTTTCCGGCGTGAAGCCTTCCAGGCTGAAGGCCGCGAAGGCGCCAAGAAAGGCATCACCTGCGCCGGTGCTATCCGAAACGGTGATGCGCGGCGGCGCGGCATCAATCACCACACCATCCGGGCGCGCCCAAAAGGCGCCGGCAGCACCGGCGGTGACGATCACGTCGCGCATTGTCTCGGCAGCGAGGGCGGGTGCAAGGGCAGCGGGTTCGGCCTCACGTTGCGCCAAAATGGCAGCTTCGGTTTCATTCAGGACCAGCATATCCGTGACAGATAAAAGCTCTGGCATGATGGGCGCCGCAGGCGCAACATTCAGGATGCGGCGCGCACCTGTCAGGCTGCGAAACAGCGCGGCAGTGGTCGCTTGCGGCGTTTCCAGCTGGGCGAGTGCCACCGCGACATCGGCGGGCGGGGCGAAATCCACCGGCAGGGAAAGCGCCGCATTGGCGCCAGGGATGATGATGATTTGATTCTCGCCCGTGGCATCCACCAGGATCATGGCGGCGCCGGTGGGTGCGCTCACCTGCTGCACCGCAGCGGCATCAATGCCTTCCGCCATCCAAAGCGCACGGGCTGCCACGCCGGGCGCGTCATCGCCAATGGCGGCGATCAGCGCGACCGCGCCGCCTGCCCGCGCCGCCGCGATTGCCTGGTTGCTGCCCTTGCCGCCATGGAAATGCGCCATGCCGGCCGCGGTGAGGGTTTCGCCCGGTGCAGGGAAGCGCGCCAGCTTCAACACCGTGTCGCGATTATAGGACCCGATGACAAGAATTTTTCCCATGCCGCCAAGGCTGCTTGCCAAGGCGGCGCGGGTCAATAGTGCAGATTATTTCAGGCAGGCAGCGACATAGGGCAGGAAATGCTGCACCGGCGGCGTTTCCAGCCCCTTCACCTTGGCGCCCTCATCAAAACGCCTGAGGCGCACGGCATCTTCCGCCTGCGGCAGGGCACGAAAGGCGGCGACTTCTTCAGCCGACATAGGACCGCCTTGCAGGGAAAGGCTGAGCACGGAATCTGGTGAGAGCTTCGCGAAGTAATCGGCTTCCGTCGCGCAAAGATAGCGCTTGGCGGCGACATGCAGCCGCACGGGTTCGGTCACTTCCGGGCCAAACCAGGCTTGCAGCCATTCCTGGCCCAATTCTTCATGCTTGTCGTCCACGCCATGCGCGGCGGGATTGTCACCCAGATCATGCACCATATGGCCGATATCATGCAGCAAAGCGGCAGTGATCAGGGAGGCTGAGCAGCCTTCGCGTTCCGCCTGCCAGGCGGATTGCAGCGCGTGCTGGCGCTGCGTGATGTCATGCAGCCCGTAACGACCATGGCCCTTGCCATCAATCAGATCGGCCAATTCCTGCAAGCGCGGATCTTCAGTGTTTGCCATGATGATAACTCCCCAAGCGGTCGTGGATGCGGTAGCGCTTGATGGGTATTCAGGGAAGTGCCGTCATGGTCGTGTCATCAATTCTTCACGACCATGACGGATAAGCCGAAGACATATCCAGTCTAAGCTGCCTCGTTCAACCCACCCATCGCCATCAATTCCGTCAGGTGATGATCGGCATCACCGAACATGGTGTCGATGGTGGTGAGCCGCTTGAAGTAATGCCCGCCCAGATATTCCATCGTCATGGCAATGCCGCCATGCAATTGGATGGCACCTTGGCCGATGAATTTGCCGGAACGCCCGATCTGCACCTTCACCGCCGACATTTGCCGGCGCCGTTCGGTCGCATCGCCTTCCTGCGCCATCATCGCCGCCAGCATGGCCATGGAACGCGCTTCTTCGAGCGAGACCATCATCTCCGCCGAGCGATGTTGCAGCGATTGGAAGGAACCAATGGGCCGGCCGAATTGCTTGCGCGTCTTCAGATAATCCAGCGTCAGCTTTTGCAGCGCATCCATCGCGCCGACCGCTTCACCCGCCAGCGCCGCGATGGTTTCATCCACCACGCGATCCACCAACGCCAAGCCATTGCCGGCATCGCCCAGCAGCGCTTCGGCGGGCAGGCTCACGCGATCCAGCGTGACCTCAGCCCCGCGCAGCCCATCCGTGGTGGGGTAGCCGCGCCGCGTCACACCCTTGGCATTGGCCGGCACCAGGAAAACGCCGATGCCGGATTTGTCGCGCCGCGCACCGCCGATACGCGCGGTGACGATGATGTGATCCGCCACATCACCATGCAGCACCACGCCCTTGCGCCCTTCCAGCAACCAAGCCCCGCCATCCTTCTTCGCCGTGGTCGCGACATCATGCAAATCATGCCGCGATTGCGGTTCGGTATAGCCAAAGGCGAGTTTCAGCTTGCCCGCGGCAATTTCCGGCACCATCGCCGCGCGCTGCGCCGCCGAGGCACCATGGCGAATGAAGCCACCGCCCATCACCACGGTCGCAAGCCAGGGTTCCAGCGTAATCGCGCTGCCCATGGCTTCCGCCATCAGCATCACTTCCACAGGGCCGGCACCAAAGCCGCCATCTTCTTCCGCGAAAGGCAGGCCAAGCAGGCCGAGTTCAGCATAAGCCTCCCACATTTCCTGCGACCAGCCATTGGCTGATTTCATGAAGCGCTTGCGGTCTTCGAACTTGTATTTATCGGCCAGCAGCTTGGTCAGGCTGTCCTGCAACAGCCGCTGGTCTTCGGAGAGATCGAAATCCATGTCTCAGAGCCCCAAAAACGCTTTTGCCATGATATTCTTTTGGATCTCGGTGGAACCACCATAGATCGTCTGCTTGCGCCAATTGAAATAGGTTGGCTGCGCGAGTGTGGCCCATTCCGGGGCCAATTCCGGTTCATTCCAGCGATCCCCATCAGGATCCGCACCCACCATGCCGTAAGGCCCGGCGGCCATGACATAAAGATCACTGATGGATTGCTGGATTTCCGTGCCCCTGATCTTCAACACCGAAGAAGCCGGGTTGGGCTTACGTTCACTCAACTGCCGGTTTTCATCGGCCAGCACGCGCATGGTGGTCATCTCCAGCGCCTTCAACTGCACTTCTACTTCTGTCAGGCGCTCGCGGAAACGCGCATCCTCGATCATCGGGCGCTCGCCACCCGGCGCATGCTGCGCAATCAGCTTCAGGCGGCGAATGCGATCTTTCGATGCACCCACGCGCGCCTGACCGGTGCGTTCATTGGAAAGCAGGAATTTCGCGCAATCCCAGCCGCGATGTTCCGTGCCGACCAGATTGGCCACCGGCACTTTCACATCATCAAAGAACACCTCATTCACCTCATGCGCGCCATCAATGGTGATGATGGGGCGCACGGTGATGCCAGGTGTGTTCATATCCACGACCAGGAAGGAAATACCTTCCTGCTGCTTGGTCGCTTCCGGATTGGTGCGCACCAGTAGGAAGATCCAATCGGCATATTGCGCCAGAGTCGTCCAGGTTTTTTGCCCATTGACGATGTAATGATCGCCTTCGCGCACCGCGCGCGTTTTCAGCGACGCCAAATCAGACCCGGCGCCGGGTTCCGAGAAACCCTGGCAGAACCAAAGATCAAGATTGGCAAGCTTCGGCAGGAAGAATTTCTTCTGTTCTTCCGTGCCGAAGGCGATCAGCACCGGGCCCAACATATTGCAGTTGAAGCCAAGCGGAATCGGCGCCGGCGTGCCCTGCAATTCCTCCAGCAGGATAAAGCGCTTGATGGCGGACCAATCCTTCTGGCCGCCCCATTCCGCCGGCCAATGCGGCACGCACCAGCCTTTTGCGTTCAATTTCTTCTGCCAATCCACCTGCATCTGCTTGGTGGGGGTGCGGCCCGCCGCCATGCGTTCGCGCGTATCGGCGGGCAAATTGGCATCAATCCAATCGCGAACTTCCTGGCGGAAGGCGCGTTCGTCATCCGTGAAGCGTAGATCCATCGCTCTTTCCCCTTATTCCTTGCTGCCGCAACGCGGCTTCAAGCCTTGGATTTGCCCATGCCGGCGAAGCTTCCGCCCTCATCGGCCAGTTTCTCGATCAGCGCCGCGGGGCGCAGATTTTTGTCGCCCGTCGCTTCGGCGTATTGGTTGAGCTTGTCACGCACGGCCTTGAGGCCAAGCGTATCCGCCCAGAACATCGGCCCGCCGCGCCAGGCCGGCCAGCCAAAGCCATTGGTGAAGATCACATCAATATCAATCGGGCGGGATGCAATGCCTTCTTCCAGAATGCGCGCGCCTTCATTCACCATGGGCAGCAACAGGCGTTCCAGGATTTCATCGGCTTCAATCTTGCGCCGCCGCACCTGCATTTTTTCCGCGACATCCAGAATAATGCGCTCCACTTCCGGATCAGGTAGGCGATTGCGCTTTTCATCATACATATACCAGCCCTTGCTGGTTTTCTGCCCGAAGCGCCCGGCGGCCACCACCGCATCCGCGATGGGTGCGACTGTACCGCGCGCCTTGCGCACCGCCGCACCGATATCAAGCCCGGCCAGGTCGCCGGTCGCGAGCGGCCCCATGGCCATGCCATAGCCTTCCATCACGCGGTCAATATCCTGCGGCAGGCAGCCTTCCAGCAGCAGCTTTTCCACCTGCGGCGTGCGTTTGCCGGTCATGCGATTGCCGACAAAGCCATCACAATTGCCAACCAGCACGGGCAGCTTGCCGATCTTCTTGCCAAATTCCGTCGCAGTCGCGATGGCAACCGCATTGGTCTTCGACCCGCGCACATTCTCAAGCAGCCGCATCACATTGGCGGGGCTGAAGAAATGCATCCCCATCACCCATTCGGGGCGCGATGTCGCGCTCGCGATCTGGTCAATATCCAGCGTCGAGGTATTGGAAGCCAGCACAATCCCAGGCCGCGCCGCTTTGTCCAGCCGTGCGAAGACCTGCTGCTTCACCTCCATATTCTCGAACACCGCTTCGATCACCAGATCGGCCTCACCCACCGCCTTTTCAAAATCGGTGGAACCGCTCAGCAGCGCGCGGCGCTTTTCATATTCGGCTTGGGACAAGCGGCCAGACGCGACCGTGCGCTGCCAATTCGCCTCACAGCGTTGCAGGCCTTTCGCCAAAGCGTCTTCGGTCATTTCAACAATAGTGACGGGCACGCCGAAATTCGCCGCACTCATGGCAATGCCGCCGCCCATGGTGCCGCCGCCAATCACGACAAGCTTGCCGACAGGCAGCACTTCAGTATCGGCCGGCAGGCCCGGCACGCGCTGCGCTTCGCGTTCACCGAAGAAAATATGCCGCAACGCCTTGGATTGTTCGCCCGCCACCAGGGTTGCGAACAGATCCCTCTCCTTCTGCAAGCCTTCCTCAAACGGCAGCGTGAAGGAAGCGCGCACTGCCTCCACACAGCCTTTCGGGCTTTCCTGGCCGCGAGACCGCTTCAATAAAGCGCCCGCCGCCGCATCAAACGCTGCCATATCCTGGCCCGCGATCCTGTCCGTACGGTTGCGCGCCAGGGTGAAGCTCTTACCAAGGTTGGCACGCGCAAAAGCAATCGCACCGGCTTCCAGATCGCCATCAATAATCGCATCCACAAAGCCAAGCTTCAGCGCTTCCGTCGCCTTCACCGGTTCTCCGGGCACAATGATTTTCAGCGCCGCTTCCGGGCCGATCAGCCGAGGCAGGCGCTGCGTACCGCCCGCACCGGGGACGAAGCCACGCTTCACTTCGGGCAGGCCCAAATTCGCATCTGCCAAGGCCACGCGCGCATGGCAGGCCAAAGCCACTTCCAAACCACCCCCAAGCGCCGAGCCATGAATGGCCGCCACCGTAAGGCCGGGGAAGGTTTCAAACTGTTCAAACACCTCGGTCAGCGAAGGCGGCACGCGCGGCTTGCCGAATTCGGTCATCTCGGCCCCGGCGCAGAACATGCGCCCGGTGCCGATGATCACCACCGCCTTGGCGCCGGCGGCGCGCGCGGCCTTCATGCCATCATAAAGCCCGGCGCGGATTTCGGTGCGCAGCGTATTGACCGGCGGATTGGCCAGGCGGAGCACATGCACCTCCCCCATGGCCGCGTGCTGCACGAATTGATTCTCGGCCAAAGCCTCTCTCCCTCATCCAAGCGGGGCCTCAAGCACCCCTTTGGCCATAGTGTCAGGCACTCCGCGCCCGAGGGCAAGCGCCCGGTTGCGGGAAAGCTGCGATCATGCTGCGCTGGAACACAACAGGCTAGCAGGAGGAAGCGCCATGTCCCTATTCGATCTGACCGGCAAGGTGGCCGTGGTTACCGGCGGCAGCCGCGGCATTGGCCGCGCCATTTGCGAAAGAATGGCCGAACAAGGCGCCAAGGTGGTGGTTTCATCCCGCAAGATTGATGCCTGCCAGGAAGTGGTGGATGCCATCAAGGCCAAGGGCGGCCAGGCCATGGCGATTGCCTGCAATATCGGGCGCAAGAATGAATGTCAGGCCTTGATTGATCAAACCATCGCCGCCTGGGGCCAGGTGGATATCATGGTGTGCAATGCGGCCATCAACCCGCATTTCGGCCCGGCCATGACCATGCCGGATGAGATTTTTGATAAGATCATGGCGTCCAACATCAAATCCAACCTCTGGCTTTCGCATATGACCGCGCCGGGCATGGCGGAGCGCGGCGGCGGTTCCATCATCATCATCTCCTCCATCGGCGGCTTCCGAGGTTCCCCGGTGCTGGGCGCCTATGCCATTTCCAAGGCAGCGGATATGCAATTGGTGCGGAACCTTGCCGTGGAATGGGGGCCCAAGAATGTGCGCGCCAATGCCATCGCACCCGGCCTGGTGCGCACGGATTTCGCTCGCGCGCTCTGGGAAGACCCGGGCATTTACGCCAAGCGCACCAAGGACACGCCCTTGAAGCGCATTGGGGAACCCGATGAAATCGCGGGTGCCGCCGTGTTCCTCGGCTCAGCGGCGGGGTCTTTCATGACCGGGCAGACGATTGTGATTGATGGCGGCGTGCTGGCCGGCAGCCCCAGCCGTTCGGATGACTGAAACAAAAAGGGGGGCCGAAGGCCCCCCCGATCCGTGACGCGTAAATCACTCAGCGCAGCGGCAGCGCATACATCAAGCCGCCCGGCGTGGTCCAAAGATGATTCGGGCCGCGCGGCAATTGCACCTGGCTCTTGTCGCCCATGGTGCGCTCATAAAGCTCTCCATAATTGCCGATGGCGCGCACGACGTTATAGGCCCAGGCCGGGTCAAGCTTCAGCGATTGGCCAAGCTCCGGCGTTACACCCAAAAGCCTGCGCGTATTGGGGTTGGTGCTTGTGCGGCGCCGTTCTTCAGCATTGGCCTGGGTGATGCCCTGTTCCTCGGCTTCAATGACCGCATAGGTGTACCAGCGCACGATATCGAACCATTGATCATCGCCGCGCCGAAGATAGGCGCCGTAGGGTTCCTTGGAAAACCGCTCTGGCAGGATGGTCCAATCCGCAGGGCGCGGCATGGAAGACCGCACACCGGCAAGCTGGGACGCATCCGTGCCAAAACTGTCGCAACGCCCGGCCTGCAAGGCCGCCACGGCCTGATCCGTGCGTTCAAACACCACCGCCTGGAAGGGCGTATTGATGCTGCGGAAGTAATCCGCCGTCACCTGTTCATTCGTCGTGCCCTGGATCAGGCAGATGGTCGCACCGCGCATTTCGGCAACCTTATTGATGCCGGCATCCGCCTTCACGATGAAGCCATGGCCATCATAAAAATACGTCACGGCATGACGCAGGCCGAGTGTGGTATCGCGCAGCATGGTCTGGGTGGAGGTGCGGAACAGCACATCCACCTCACCCGCCCCCAGCGCCGTGAAGCGTGTGGAAGATGACAGCGGCACAAAGCGCACTTTCGACGCATCATTGAAAATCGCCACCGCCAGGCCACGGCAGAGATCCACATCCAAGCCCTGCCAAACACCCCGGCTATCAGGCAGGGCAAAGCCCGCCACGCCATTATGAATACCGCAAACCAGCGTGCCGCGCGCCTTGATGGCATCAAGCGTCGGGCTTGCGGAAGGCTGGGCGAAGCTCGGCGCGGCGAAGGTCGCAAAAAGCGCAGCGAGCGCGGCTTTTAAGCCAAATTTACGCATGGGGGCCTCTTTTTTCCTGTTGAAGAGGCAGCATGTCACCAATGCGATCGAGCAATGTCAACGCAACCTTGTCTTTATTAACTTATGTCAATGCTTGTTCCACAATACGCCCATCTTCCATCGTCACGACACGGTCTGCGATGTCCAAAATGCGCGGGTCATGCGTCACCATCAAAATCGGCACACCGCGGGATTTCGCCAAATCGCGCAGCAGATGCGCCACTTCCGCACCGGAAACCTTGTCCAAGGCAGCAGTGGGTTCATCGGCCAAAACAAGGCCAGGATCACCCACCAAGGCGCGGGCAATCGCCACACGCTGGCGCTGCCCGCCGGAAAGCTTGGATGGCAGGCGGTCCGCCTGTTCGGCCAAACCCACCGCCGCCAGCATATCGCCGGCGCGCGCCAGACGCCCGGCTTCCGAAAGCCGCGGCGCCACTTCAAGCGCCATGGCCACATTCTGCCGCGCGGTCAGCGCCCCCAGAAGATTATGGTTCTGGAAAATGAAGCCAATGCGTTGGCGAAGTGATACGCGCGCCCTTTCCGATGCACCAAATAATTCCTGCCCCAATACGGTGCAGGACCCTTCCTGCATTGCGCGCAAGGCGCCGATCAGCGTCAGCAAAGTGGTCTTGCCGGAACCGGATGGGCCAGTCAGCAGCAGCACTTCCCCCACCCCCACCTGCAAGGCAACGTCACGCAGCACCGGGCGGCGCAATTCACCTTCGCCATAGGCGTAGTTCAGCGCCTCAATCCGAATGGGTTCTGCCTGCATCAGGAAAACATATCGGCTGGATTGGCATCACGGAGCTTGCGCATGGCAAGCAATCCCGCCACCGCACACATGCCAAAGATCATCAGGAAGACGGTGACAGCCCGATCAAGCGTCATGCCCAATGGCAGGAAGGTGGCTGTGCCGACAAAATCATACATCCAGATGGAGGCCAAGAACCCCGGCACAAAGCCAAGCAAGGCCAGAATCAGCGCGGATGCCATGACCACCCGCGCCAGGTAGAAATTGGAATAGCCAATCGCCTTCAGTGTCGCATATTCGCGCAAATGATTGGCGATATCGCTGAACAGGATTTGATAGACAATCACCATGCCGACAATCAGCCCCATGATGCTGCCAAAGCCAAAAATAAAGCCGATCGCGGTCGCGGTTTCCCAGTAATGGCGTTCATGCGCGACCAATTCAGGCTGGGTCAGCACCCTTACATCGCCGGGCAATAGCGCCTTGAGCCTTTCCTTGGCGGCCTCTACATCGGCACCGGTCACCAGGCGAATGGCGATCAGATCAACATTGGCCGGATCGCGCCCACGCACCACGCGGCGGAAATTCACCTCACTCATCACCAGATTGCCATCGGCGCCGAAGGAAGGGCCAATTTCCACAAGGCCCACAAGGCGCATCATGCGATTGCCGATCTGCACCTCAAAAGCGCCACCTTCGGCGAGTTTCTTGGCGATATCACCAAATTCCGGGCGGGACCGCACATCAAAACCAACCGCATCCACCTGCCGCAACGCATCCGATATCTTGTCGAGACCCGGAAAGCGCATCGCACCCGCTTCAACATCGAAGCCAATCAATTGAATGGCGCGCTTGGCGCCGGTTTCCGGGCTGCGCCAGGCAGCTTGCGTCAAATAGACCGGCACGGCCTGCGCCACTTCCGGTAGCGCGAGCGCCTGATGGGCGCGGATGCGCGGCATGGTCTCTGGCCGGAAGCTTGCCATGGTCAGCGGATTCATCAGGAACAATTCGGCTTCCATGGCGGCGTAAAGCCGGGTCGCGCTGTCAAACAAGGCAGCGCGAAAGCCAAGCTGCATGAACACCAGCACGGCGGCGAACATCACGCCCGCAATGGCGGAAAAAAGCCGCGCGCGTTCAAAGAAAAGCTGCCGCGCCGCCAGCCGCGCGGGCAGGAAAAACCAATCAAAGGGTGAAAGCCGCCCCTTGACGCCCGGTGCCGGCGCGGAAGCACCCGGCGGCGCGCGCAAATTTTCGGTCAGCGCATTCATGGCCGTATCGCCACCTGAACCTGCATGTTGGATCGGCGCCGCAAGGCGGCCGCCCCTGCCTCGTCCAGCGTCAGGCGAACTTCCACCGTGCGGGCATCCACCGCCGCCACGGGGTCATTGCTCGCCTGGGTTTGGCGTCGCACCGTCCAGCCAATGGCGCTGACCTCAGCGGCAAAGCGTTGCGCTTCGCCCGGCACCACAATCTCAGCCGGCGCACCAAGCCGCACGCGGGGCAAATCGGTTTCATAGACATCGGCCACGATTTCAAGCTTGGAAAGATCGGCGATTTCCAAAACTCCATCCGCACCCACCTGATCACCGGGACGAACAAAAACCCGCAGAATCGTCCCCGCGATGGGCGCGCGCACGCGGGCCAATTCGGCATCCGCCTGCGCCTTCGCCGCTGCGGCACGCATACCGGCAAGCCGCGCTTCGGCAAGCGCAATATCCTCAGGCCGGGAAGACAACAGCGTATCCAAAGCCGCCATGGCTTCACGCTTTTCGGCGGCGAGCCTGATGGCAATGGCGCGGCTGCGATCCGCGGCCGCCACGGCGCCCGCCCCGGTCGGCACCAGGCGTTCCGCCCGCTCAGCATCGCGCAGCGCAATTTCTTCCTGCGCGGTGATGGCTTCAACGCGTGCGCGCTGCGCCTCGATCTCTGAGGGGCGTCCAGCGGCGCGCAGCCGGGCAAGCTGCGCCTCGGCCTCGGCCACGGCGGCCTGGCCTTGGGCGGCGGCGGCATCCTTCATGGCGGCATCGGCAAATTCCGCCAGCAATTGGCCTTGAGTCACTTCCGCGCCTTCAGTCACCAAAAGCCGATCAAGCCGCGTCACCGCCATGCCGCCCGGCTGATTGAGCCGGCGGATGCGCGAAGCGGGCTCCACGCGCCCAAGCGCGCCCACGCCAATCGGGCCAGAGGCAGCGGCAGGCGCGGGGCTTGCGGGGGCCGGCGCGCTGGGCCGCATGTGCCAAAATGCCGCGCCGCCAACCCCAAGCAGCAAAAGCACAGCGATGATCTTGCCGCGCCGTGTCATGGCCGCACCTCCAAAAGCCCGGAAAGCGCCGCGCGCATTTGCGCCAATTCTTCAGAACTTGGCGTGTAAAGGCTGAACAACCGCGCCATGAACAGCCCATCGCCGGCGGCCATGATGGCCGCGCCATGGCCGGGCGGCAGGCCATCCGCTGCCACGGCGGCGCGCATATCGGCAATCACGGCGCGCATCGGCGCCAAAAGCCCGGGGTCGTGATGGAAGGCCGCCAGAAACACCGCCCCGGCCCGCTGATGGCGTTCATTGCAGGCCATCTCACCCTCGCCAAAACCCCATTCCAGCATGGACCGCGCCACCCGCCCCGGCCCTTCCGGTTGGGCGGCGACGCAGGCCGCGAATTCCTGCGCGATGAAGGCAGCAAGCCGGCCGAGCAGGGCTTCGATCAGCGCTTCCTTGGAGGCGAAGTGATACAGCAAACCGCCCTTGGAAACCCCGGCCTCACGTGCGGCGGCTTCCAGGGTAAGCGCCGCCACACCGCGGGCAATAATGAGTTTCTCAGCGGCATCCAGAATGCGGCTGGGCGCATCCATTGCGGGGGCGTGGGTATCCATACCGCTTAACTATACCGTCCGGACGGTCTTTCAAGCCTGAGAGGCTAAAACCCTATCCAGCAGCGCCTCGATCTCCGTCGGGTCATCCCAGGCCAGCGCGATGCTCACCACTTGAATCCCGGTTCGCAAGGCTGGCGGGATGCGCACAATATCCTTGCGCGTGGTCACCGGGATGGCGCGGAGCTTTTCCGCCTCGGCCAGCAGGTCGCGGATTTCCCGGTCATCGAAGGGGTAGTGATCCGCGAAAGGGTGGCGCGCGGCGATCACCGCCCCGGCTTCCTGAAGGGTCGAGAAGAATTTGCGCGGATTGGCAATGCCGCAAAATGCCACCACGGGCTTGCCGGCAAGCGCCGCCGCTTCCGGCCCCGGCACCAGCCGGGCGCGCAGCACCGGCAATCCGGGCGGGAGTTGCGCCAACGCGCCAGTTTCATCATCCCCGATCAGCACGGCGGCCTGGCAGCGCGCGGCGGCAGCGGCCACGGGCTCACGCAGCGGGCCGGAGGGGATGACGCGACCATTTCCAAAGCCATAGGACCCATCAATGATCAGCAGGGAAAGCGTTTTTTCGAGGGTCGGGTTCTGCAACCCATCATCCATGATGACCGCTTGCGCGCCCGCCGCTTCCGCCGCCGCGCCCCCTGCCGCGCGATCCGCCGAAACCCAGGTTGGCGCAATGGCGGCCAACAGCAACGCCTCATCCCCCACAGCGCGGCTATCATGCGTGGCGGGGTCAACCTGCGCCGGGCCTTTCAGCTTGCCGCCATAGCCGCGCAGCAGGAAATGCGGCGCCAGGCCACGCGCTTGCAGCCTTTCGCCGAGATCGAGCGCCACCGTGGTCTTGCCCGCCCCGCCCGCCGTGGCATTCCCGCAGCAGATCACGGGCAGGGGCAAATGCCGCCCAGGCTGCGCCATGCGCCGCGCCGTGGTGGCGGCGTAAAGCGCCGCAATGGGCGAGAGCAAAGCTGCCGCCACACCAGGCTTACCGCTCCAGAATCCAGGCGCTCGCATGCAATGAAACCGTTCAAACCTTCCGCGTTGTCGGCAACGCGCATCATGGCGCGCCCGACAAGGATGTTTCTTTAGGGGGCTTCCCGATCCGCGCGGCTTCGCCGTCTGTGCGGTAGGATCCCCTGAGATAATTGTGGTTTGGTCCCCCCGGAGGACGCCATGTTACCGCGCCGGGCGGATCAAGGGCAACAGGCTTGTCGCGATGCGCCCCGGCAGGTCGGCCTGATCCTGGGCGAGCGCCGCCGCAGCCCTCGCCATGGCCTGCCCGGCGGCGGGGTCAGCCAGGATGCGCGCGATGTTTCCGGCCAGAGCTTCCGCCGCGCCCTGCCCATCCGGGGTTTCCACCAAGGCATGGGCAGCGCGGAGCCGCGTGATGATCTCACTGAAATTGAAGTGATGCGGCCCGATCACGATGGGGCAGCCAAGCCGCGCCGCTTCCAAGGGGTTCTGCCCGCCATGCGGCACCAGGGAACCGCCAATCAGCGCAACACGGGCCAGGCGATAGAACAGCCCCAATTCGCCAAGCGTATCAGCGACATAAACTGCCACCCCTGCCCCGGCTTCCTGCCCCGCGCCCCGCCGCGCCACGGGCAAATCCCCGGCCAGCGCGGCAATATCCGGCCCGCGCGGCGGGTGGCGCGGCACAATCACGGTCAGCAAGCCAGGATGCGCCGGCGCCAGCAGCCGATGCGCGCTCAGGATGATTTCATCCTCCCCCGGATGGGTGCTGGCGGCGAGCCAGACCGGCCGCCCCGCCCAGGCGGCACTCAGCCGCGTGCGTTCAGCCTCATCCGCCGGCAAGGGCGGCGCGGCATATTTCAGGTTTCCCCGGCAGGGCACATCACGCCCGGCAAGCGCCGAAAACCGCGCCGCATCAGCCTCGGTCTGCGCCAGGATCAGGCCGAAGCGCCCGAGCAAGCCCCGCGCGAAGCCCTTTGCCCAGGCCCAACCACGCGCGGAACGGCCCGACATGCGCGCATTCACCAAGGCCAAGGGAATGCCCCGCTTGCCGGCTGCGGCCAGCATATTCGGCCAGAGTTCCGATTCCACAATCACGGCCAGATCAGGCCGCCAGCCCTCCAGAAACCGCGCCACCCAGCGCGGCACATCAAGCGGCAGGAAGCGATGCTGGGTGCGGGGTCCCAGTTCGGGCGAAAGCCTTTGTTCCAGCAAGCGCGCGGATGTCACCGTTCCGGTCGTGACCAAAAAGGACAAAGCCGGGTCCTGCCGCGCCAAAGCCTCCAGCAGCGGCAGCAGGGAAAGCGTCTCCCCATTGCTTGCCGCGTGGCACCAGACCAAGCGGCCCGGCGGGCGCGCGGCACCCTGGCCCCGGCGTTCGGGCAGGCGTTCGGCAATTTCCTTGCCCTTGGCGGCGCGGCGGCGGAGGTAGAAGGGCAGCAAGGGCGCCAAAAGGCTTGCGATCAGCGCCCAAGCACCGGCCGGGATGCGGGCCGAAAGATCGGGCGGTGTCATCGCGCCACCGCCTGATCAGCGCGGTCTGTTGCGCGGTTGAGCGCTGCGGTGATGGCCGGCAAGGCGCTGGCAGGGTCTTCGCGCGGCACGGCGATGGGCGCTTCGATTACCACCACGGCGCGCGCGAAGGGCAGCGGAAAGCGCATCCGGTCCCAGGAACGCGCTCGGCGCATGCGCGATGATGCCGCCCCGCAGACCAGCACCGGCAGCCCCGCGAGCGCCGCAAGCTGGGCGATCCCCGGTGCGGCTTCTCGTGCCGGGCCGCGCGGTCCATCGGGCGTGATCACCGCAACCCCGCCGCCTTCCAAAACCCGCAAAAGCTGGCGCAGCCCCGCCGCCCCACCTTTTGAAGATGAGGCATGCACCACTTCCACATCAAAGGGCGCCACGGCACGGGCGATCAGCCGGCCATCCCGATGCCGCGAAATCAGCGCCTGCGCGCGCAGCCCCGTCACCGCCGGGATATGCTGGCCCATCAGCCGCCAGCCCTGTGCGGCCAAGGGCAAACATTCATGCCAGAAGGCGAGGATCAATGGCTCCCCCCGCGTCACCTTGGCGTGTTCGCCGCCTTCCAACTGCCAGCGCGTAGTGGCCCAGATCAGCCGCAAATACAGCCCGATCAGCCAGGCGAGCAGCGCCTGGGCGGTAGGATGGCGGATCAGCCGCTTGAGCATCGGGGATGGGCTTCGCGCGTCATCAAGGCTGCTGTAGCGCGGATTGGCAGGCCGGGAAACGCCACCGGGCGCGAAGCTACCCAGGCCTGCCCATGCCGTGTTAGGCTTTCCGCAAGTTATTGCGATGTGGCGGCGTGCCGCCCGATGGTTGAGGGAGAATGACCACCATGGCCTTGCGTGACCAGAAGGGCGCCGCGCGCCTTGCGCTTCCGGTGGTATTGGCTTTGACCCTGCCGTTCCTGCCCGGTTGCAAGGAGGAAACCGCCCCCGCCCGCCAACAGGCCGCCGCCCCGCCTGCGGCAGTTTTTGTCAGCCGCGTGGAACGCCAAGCCATCAGCCGCGGCGCGGATTTCATTGGCCGTGTGGAGGCGATTGACCGGGTGGATATCGTGGCCCGCGTCACCGGGTTTTTGCAGGCGCGGCATTTCAATGAGGGCGATGCGGTGAAGGCCGGGCAATTGCTGTTCACTCTGGAACAGCCGCCCTTCGCCGCCGAAGTGGCGCTACGCCGTGCGCAGCTTGATAGCGCGCGGGCTGATCTGGCCAATGCCACCACGCAGGTGACGCGCGGGCGGGAATTGGTGAAAACCAACGCCATCCCGCAAGCGACCCTGGATGACCGCATCACGGCGGAAGCGGAATCCAAGGCCAAGGTCGCCGCTGCTGAAGCGCAATTGCAGCAGGCAGAGATCAATTACGGCTATACCGAAATCCGCGCGCCTTTTGATGGCCGCGCGGGGCG
>JBIIIE010000017.1:0-17549 GCA_044235135.1 Roseomonas sp.
TTCAATCAAAGCGGGATCGAGCGTGCAAAACACCCAGCCCGGCGCATCCATCTGCCCCTGCGCCATGATGCCATCGGGGGGAAAGCCGCGATCCATGGGGCCGAAAACGCCTGCGGCGCCGCGATTGACATCAAGTGCCGCCGACCAGGGCGCTTCACCCACGGTCGGCGTGATCGCGACATAGCATTGGTTTTCCAGGGCGCGGGCGCGGGCGGAAAAATGCACGCGATTGAAACCCGCAAGCGTATCGGTGCAGCTGGGTGTCAGGATCAGCCAGGCACCGGCCATGACCTGCACGCGCGGATGCTTTGGGAATTCGATGTCATAGCAAATCGAAATGCCGATCCTGCCCCAGGGCGTGTCAAACACATTTGGATCATCGCCTTGGCTGATGCCCCAGCGTTCGCTCTCGAACCGCGTCATGGCGCGCTTGTCCTGAAAGGCGATCAGCCCTTCGGGTGTGATCAATGGCGCGCGATTCACCACGCGGCCATCGGTGGCGCGCATGGGCAAGGTGCCGGGCTGTAGCCATACCTGGTGGCGCTGCGCGGCATTGCGCATGGCTTCAAGGATGGCAGGCGCGGCGGCGACCATGGCGGCGAGTTCGGCGGCTTCAGTCACCTCTCCGCCATTCAACGCGGCGCCGAGTTCTACCCCGGCATATTCCGGCAGCACCAGCAAATCCGCCCGCGCACGGCCTTCTTCCAGCCAGCGATCCAGCGCTGCGGCGAAATCGGCGATGGAGGCGGGCCGCCCCACCGGATATTGCAGCAGGCCAAGCCTGATGGGTTGCGCCGAGGTCATGAAAGAGTCTTGATCCAAAAGGAAAGTACATGCGGTGTTTCGCGCGTATCATCCACCTCTCGCCACGACATCACGGTGGAGATATCCGGTCGAGGCGTATAACCGCGATTGCGCCAGAAGCCATCAAGCGGCGTATAATCGCGCGGGCGGCGCGGATCGTTTTCGTTACGCACCACGGCGCAAAACGCCGCGATGGAAAGCCCAAGCCGGCGCGCATGGGCTTCGCGTTCCTCAAGAAACCGCACGCCGGCGCCCTGGCCGCGATATGCCGGCAACAAGACGCTTTCGCCGAAATAGCAGAGCCTAGCGGCATCCAGCCCCGCATTGGACCAGGCAGCGCGGAGCTTTTCGCTGGCTTCCATGCCCGGCTGGCATGTCGCCATGCCAACGGCTTCCCCTTGCGCCGTGCTGGCGGCGACCACCAGCGCGCCCGGGCTTTGCGCATAGGCGGCCAGATAGCGCGCTTCATAGGCGGCATCGCCATCGTAAAGGTAGGGCCAATCGCGAAACACTTTGATCCGTAACCCGGCCAAGGCATCAAGCCGGGCGGTGAGGGCCGCGCCAGAAAGGGTCTCAAATATCAAAGGGGCAGAGGACATGGCGCGTTATTAGCCGAGATTGGCGCGCGGCGGAATCATTTCGCGCCGGCTGTAAGCGCGGCCTTGTCGCGCGCAGCTTGCAGGAAGGCAGCCAAGCCGTCTTCCACCACGGCGCGGTCCAGATCGCGCAGGATGAACACAAGCCGGGAGCATCGATCATGCCCTGCGGGCCATTCGGGCAAGCGTTCCGGCGGGTGGAAAACATGCTGCACGCCATGGAGCACCACGGGGCGATCCTCTCCTTGCAGGTTCAGAATGCCCTTCATGCGCAAAATGCTGGCGCCGCGTGTGATGGCGAGCATTTCAAGCCAGCTCGCCAAGCCTTCCCAGGGGAGGGGATCGGCGAAGGTCAGCCCAAAGGCCTGGATGCGCGCATCATGACGGTTCGGGTCATGGTCATGGTGATGGTGGTGATGATGCGCCGCTTCCGCCGTAAGCCAATCGGCGACATCGGCGATCTTGGCGCTGGGGTCAAAGCCGCCCGCGCCAAACAGGAAATCCGGCGCAACATCGCCCGCCACCACGTGCTTGATGGGGGCGCCGGGATTAAGCGCATGCAACCGCGCTTCCAATGCCGCGACTTGTTCTGCGCTCGCGATATCCGTCTTGCTCAGGATCAGCCGATCGGCAACGGCGGCCTGCTTCACGGCTTCAATCTGCGCGTCCAGCGTGGCAGCGCCAAGCATCGCATCCACGACCGTCACCACACCATCCAACCGGAAGGATCGCAGCGCCACCGGGTCGCTCATGAGCGTTTGAAGAATAGGCGCGGGGTCGGCCAAGCCGGTCGTTTCGATCAGCACACGGCGAATGTCATGCCCGGCTTCGGCCTTCAGCGCCAAATCCCGTAGCGCGCGCTGCAAATCGCCGCGAATGGTGCAGCAAAGGCAGCCGGCATTGAGCAGCACGGTATCTTCATCCAGCTTTTCGACCAGCAGATGATCTAGCCCGATTTCGCCAAATTCATTGATCAGCACCGCGCTGCCGGCCATCTCGGGATGCTTCAGCAACCGGTTCAACAGCGTGGTCTTGCCCGCGCCCAGAAAGCCAGTCAGCACCGTGACGGGAATGGGCTTCATGTGCGGTAAAGCGCTTCCGGGTCCATCAACGGCTCGGCGATATTCGCCAGCGCATCGCCTCGTGGCGCGCGGTAGAAGCAATTGCGCCGCCCGGTATGGCAGGCGACGCCCTGCTGATCCACCAGCAGCAGAATTGTATCGCCATCGCAATCAAGCCGCAGATCCACCAGCGTCTGCACCTGGCCCGATGTCTCACCCTTGCGCCACAGCCCCTTGCGGGAACGGGAATAGTAACACACACGCCCGGTTTCGAGGGTTTCCGCGAGACTCTCGGCATTCATCCAGGCCATCATCAGCACCTCGCCCGTGTCATGCTGCTGGGCGATGGCGGGGATCAGGCCCGCGGCATCGGGCTTGATGGCGGCTATCAGGGCGTCGCGCGCGGCGGCGGAAATGATGGGGACTGACATTGTTACTTTATAACATGCGCGACTTCTGTTAGGAAGCAGCATGCATGGATCGGGACCTCATTTGACTTCGCTGGAAAGGGCCGAGGCGCTTTGCCAAATCCGCGGCGTGCAACTGACGCCACTGCGCCGCGATGTGCTGCGCCTGGTGCTGGAAGCCGAAGCCCCGATTGGCGCCTATGCTTTGCTGGATCAATTGAAGGCCAGCCGCGCCAAGGCCGCACCGCCCACGGTCTATCGTGCACTCGATTTCCTGCTGGAACAGGGCCTGATCCATCGGCTGGAACGGCTGAACGCCTTTATGGGCTGTGCCGAGGCGCTTGAAGGACATCATCACGATCACGCGCATGATCATCCGCATCAATTTCTGATCTGCCGCGGCTGTGGCGTGACGCGGGAGATTTCGGATCATGCGGTGGAGGCAGCGATTGTGGCTGCCGCTCTGCGCGGCGGTTTTTCAGCGGCGCGGGCGACGGTGGAAATTGAAGGGCTTTGTACCAAATGTGGGCAGTCGGCGCCGGCTGATGGCAGATAATTGAATTGCCAGAATTGTTCCATGCTTGTTAGACTTTCATCAAGAATCTGAGTGGGAGAAAGTGATGGTATTGCGTCTAATGGGTTACGCCTTGTCCGCCGGGGCATTGGCGCTGGTTTTGGGCTCAGCGAGCGCAGCCTCCGCACAGGGCTCAGCCATCAATGGCGATACCTTCACCGCCGGCACAACGGGCGCATTGGCCCGGCTTTGTGGCGCAACAGCGCAGGAACCGGCCTATGCGGCGGCAATTCATTTCTGCCATGGTCTGCTGATCGGGGCTGGGCAGACCAGCGACATGATGCATAGGCGTCAGGGCACGCGGCCCAGCTTCTGCCTGCCCACCCCGTCCCCCACGCTTGATCAGGTGGCGGCGAGCTTTGTGGCCTGGTCTGCCGCCAATCCGCAGTTGAACGGGATGCGCGCGGCGGATGGGTTGATGCGCTTTGCCGCGGCGCAATACCCCTGCAGCGCAGCTTCGGCGCGGCGTTAGGCAGGGCGCGATGCGCGGAAATGGAACGGGGATAACGCGCCAAGCATTGGTGGCTTTGCTGTTGCTTTTCACGTTCTTTTGCCAGTCAGCTTTGGCGCATGAGGGTCTGCGATTGGCTGATCTGCCGCGTGATTTCGAAAGCTGGGCAATCTGGCGCGCTGATGACTCAAGCCTTTCCGAAACCGCAAAGGGACCGTTGCCAGGGCAGGCCTTCCATGGCGCAGATTTTTGCTTGGGTGTGATGCTTGATGCCGGGACGACGCAGGGCATGGCTGGTGGGCAACCACTTCACGCCTTGGCCTATTGCACGACCATTTTTGCGGCGTTGCGCGGCATTGGCCAGGAGCCCCACGGTTTCAAACCCATCAGCGTAGATCGGCCAAGCCCTGGCCTGCCGACATTGACGCAAACCATGTGTTCGCCAGTCATTCGTAATCGATGAGGATACTTCAATGACCAAGCAATGGAAGTTCTGTGTGGCTGCTTCTGCCTTCGTTGCCCTTTCAGGCTGTGCCGACATGACCGATAAGCAGCGCAGTACCGCAATTGGTACTGGGGTCGGCGCCTTGGGTGGGGCGGCGATTGGCTCCTTCTCCGGCAATGCCGGCTGGGGCGCTTTGATTGGCGCAGGTGCTGGTGCACTAGGCGGTTTGGCCGTTGGGCAAGCGCGTGAGAATGAGCAGCGCGCCTATCAGCGCGGCGTTGAAACGGGGCGCAGCCAGCGCTGACAATATTGGGCCGCCCTTTTGATCGGGCGGCCCTATTCGCAGTATTACTTCGGCAGCGTCGCCAGCCCCTGAGTCAGATCGGCGATGAGATCACCGACATCTTCCAGGCCGATATGAATACGAACGGTGAAGCCGCCCAAATCCGGGCTGGTCGCGGTGCGGGTGATGAAGCCCGTGGTGGGAAGAGCCAGGCTTTCAAACCCACCCCAGGAAGCGCCAATACCGAAAAGCTTGAGGTTATCAATGAAGTTGAAGATATCCGATTCCGTATAGTGCGGCTTGAACACCACGCCGAAAAGGCTGCAGGCGCCGGTGAAATCGCGTTTCCACAACGCATGTTGTGGGTGCGATGGCAGGGCAGGGTGCAGCACACTCAGCACCTCCGGCCGGTTTTCAAACCAACGCGCCACTTCAAGCCCGCTTTGTTCCTGCTGCTTCAGTCGAATGGGCATGGTGCGGGCACCGCGTAGCGCCAGCCAGCAATCATCGGGTGCCGCGAAATGCCCCATTTGGGATGCAGCGCCGCGCACAATCTCATAATCCTTTTCGCTATTCACGGTGATGGAACCAAGCAGCACATCGGAATGCCCGCCGACATACTTCGTCAGCGCCTGGATCGAAACATCAACGCCGTGCTGGAAGGGCATGAAGTGGTGAATGCCCCAGGTATTGTCCATCATCACCACACAACCCGCCGCATGCGCCGCGCGCGCAATGGCCGGCACATCCTGCACTTCGAAGGTGTGGCTGCCGGGGCTTTCGGTATAGACAACCTTGGTATTCGGGCGGATCAAGGCGCGGGTGCCGGCCTCATCAATCAGCGGGTCGTAATAGGTGGTCTCGATCCCCCAATCCTTGAGCAGGCCATTGCAAACATTGCGCGCGGGGCCATAGGCGGAATCAGGCATCAAACAGTGATCGCCGGTCTTGAGATACGCCATCAGCGGCACCGTCACCGCCGCCAAACCCGTGCCAACCAACACGCAGCGCGTGCCGCCTTCAATTTCGGCCACCACATCTTCCAGCGCGTATTGTGTGGGACCGCCGGCGGTGCCGTAGGTCATCACGCGGTTCCATTTATCCTTCTGGAAGGCGCGGCGCGATTCGGAATTCGGGTGCAGCACGGTGGAGCCGCGATGCACGGCAGGATTGACGAAACCATGCACACGCGTTCCCGCGCGCCCGGCATGAGACATACGTGTGGCGAAGCCTTGCCCGTGTTTGGCGTTGTTGTCGGCCATATCAGCTACTCTTTTCCTTTTGGGTTTCGGGCCTGCCGGCCCATTCGGTCCAGGAACCATCATAGATTGCGGCATCGCCAAGCCCGGCCTGCTTGAGGCCGAGG
The DNA here is from genome assembly GCA_044235135.1 of Roseomonas sp. GTDB lineage: Bacteria > Pseudomonadota > Alphaproteobacteria > Acetobacterales > Acetobacteraceae > Neoroseomonas. The sequence goes on from JBIIIE010000017.1 coordinate 5,988, forward strand.
GCGAGGATGCAGGCGGTAACGCCCGTGCCGCAGCTTGTGACAATGGGCTGGCCGCCATCCGCCCCGGCGGCAGCGAAACGCGCGCGGAGCGACGCCGCATCCTTCATGGTGAAATCGGCATTCAGCAATTCATTGAAAGGCACGCTTTTTGCCCCTGGCATATGGCCGGAAGGCAGGCCGGGGCGCGGTTCCGGCGCCGTGCCATCAAAGCGGCCCTTGGCGCGGGCATCCAGAATAAGCGCGCCGCCATCAGCGATGATGCGCTTCACATCGCCAATGCCTTTCAGCAGATCGGCGCGAAAATCCGGCGTATAAGTGGCGGGCGCCGTCTGCTTCGCATCACCGCTTTCCGTGGCGCGGCCTTCGGCCAACCATTTCGGCAAGCCACCATCCAGCACCGCCGCTTTTTCATGGCCGAACAGCTTCATCAGCCACCAGCCGCGCGCTGCGGATTGCAACCCTTTCTGATCGTAAAAGATCACGCGCGTTGCATTGCTGATGCCCATTTCCCCCATCAGCCGCGCGAAGCGGCCGGCCGTTGGCGCCATATGCGGCAGGCTGGTGTCAGGGTCGGCCACCACATCAATATCGAAAAACCGCGCGCCAGGGATATGCGCTTCGCGATACTTGGTCAGGCCATCAAATGGCTCATTGGGCAGGTATTTGGTGGCGTCGAATACCATGAGATCAGGCGCACCAAGCGCACTGGCCAGCCATTCGGTAGAAACCAGATCATGCATGGATCAATCCTCCACCAGCACCAGGGAAACGCGGCGATTCTGCCTGCCCTTGTTTTCGATTTTCGTGACCTCCACGCGCCCGATCTCGCCGGTGTGGCGCACATGGGTGCCGCCACAGGGTTGCAAATCAACAGGCGCATCACCGCTGCCAATCCGCACCAGGCGAATGCGCCCAGCACCGCGCGGCGGCTGCACCGAAAGCGTGCGCACCAGGCCCGGGTTGGCATCAAGCTCAGCCTCGGTGATCCATTCTTGCATGACGGGATGATTGGCGGCGATCAGCGCATTCAGCCCTTCGGTCAGGCTTTCCTTCGTCGGTGGCTCGGGCAAATCGAAATCAAGGCGCGATTTCTCAAGCCCGATCTGCCCGCCAGTGACACCCGCGCCGGGGATCAAGCTGCAGAGCAAATGCAGGGTTGTGTGCATCCGCATCAGGCGCAGGCGGCGCGGCCAATCAAGCGCGAGTGTGACCTCCGCGCCCACATCCGGCAAGGCAGCGCCGGCTTCCGGCACATGCAGCACGGCATCTTCCGGCCCTTTGATTGTATTGGCGATCCGCGCCTCCCCGCCCGGCCAGCGCAGCACACCAGTATCACCGGGCTGACCGCCCGCCTGGGCATAGAAATTCGTCCGGTCCGTGATGATCGCCTCAGCCGAGGCGGCCAGAACCTTGGCGCTGATTTCGGCAGCATAGGCATCTTCGCGAAAGATCAATTCAGTCATGCGTTTCCTGGGCGTTACCTAAGCGCTTAGGCTAGGCCAGAAAGCGGCGAAACAAAACCTCTGCCTTCCGGGCGGGTTTCGGGCTATTCATACCGGACCAGCCGCATGCGACAGAACGATTCCCCAGCCCAAGATCCCGCCCGTACCCGGCGTGCGCGCCGCCGTGGCGTCATTCTGGTGATTCTCGCGGCGGCGAGCTTTTCCATCTCGGCGGCTTTCGCCAAGACCATCGGCACGGGTATCCCGGTCGCTGAGGTGATTTTCTTCCGCAATTTCTTTGCGCTGATCCCGCTTTTGCCCGTGATTATCAGCGCTGGCGGCTTGGCGGCGCTGCGGATGCGCAATCCCGGCAGCCATGTCTTGCGCATGATTTTCGGCATGATGGGCATGGTTGGGTCCTTTTATGGCTATGTGCATCTGCCGCTGGTGACGGTGACGGCGCTTGGCTTCACCATGCCGCTATTCTTGACGTTACTGGCGATCCCGATTCTGGGTGAGAAGGTGGGCTGGCGCCGCTGGCTTGCGGTGCTGGTTGGCTTTTGTGGCGTGCTGCTGATGGTGCGGCCCGAACAAGGCACGACAGATACGCAATGGCTCGCACTCGGCCTTTGCCTTTTGGGCGCCTTGGCCTGGGCCTTGGCGATGATCACCATTCGCAAAATGGGTGAGGCCGGCGAAAGCGGCGTCGCCATTGTGTTTTGGTTCGCGTTTTTCTCGTCGGTGCTGGCCGGGATTGCGATGATTCCGGTTTGGGTCTGGCCAAGCCCGACGCAATGGGCGCTGCTGGCTGGCATCGGCCTGGTTTCCGCGATTGCGCAAATCATGATGACGGATGCCTACCGCAAGGGAGAGGCTTCGCTGCTGGCGCCCTTCGAATATTCAGCGATCATCTGGACCACGGCGCTTGGCGCGCTGATCTGGGCGGAAATGCCGGATGCCTGGGATTTCCTGGGCATCCTGATCCTGGTCGGCGCGGGGCTTTATATCTGGCACCGCGAAATGAAGCTTGGGGTGAAGCGCTAGATCATATCCCCCAATGCGCGCGCAGGCTGGCGGCGGCATGTTGCAGTACCAGATCGGATTTCGGAATGAAGCGCCCCATGGTCAGGCAGGCATGGATCTGATCCGCAACATGCAGATGCGTGACATTGACACCTTCCTCATCCAGGCGCTTGGCATAGGCAATACCCTCATCCACCAGGGGATCAATACCGGCAGTCATCAGGAAGGCAGGAGGCAGGCCCTTAAGCGAGGGCGCGCGCAAGGGAGAAGCGCGCCAATCAATACCCTTTTCATGCGGGCCGAGATAATGCGCGATGAACCACTTCATGACATCGCGCGTCAGCACCAGACCTTCGGTGAAGCGATCATAGGATGGTGGATTGCCGGCCATATCAGTAACCGGATAGAATAAAACCTGAAAATCCGGCATCGGCACTTCGCCATGCAGGGCCATCAGCGCCAATACAGCGGCAAGGTTCCCGCCGGCACTGTCACCGCCCACTGCGATGCGCGTGCGATCTATGCCAAGGCGTTTGGCCTGACGGCAGATATAGCGATAGGCGGCAGCCGAATCTTCGACCGCCGCCGGGTAGCGGTGTTTGGGCGCCAGGCGATAGTCAATTGCAATCACACAAGCCTGCGACAGATTGGCAATCCGTCGGCAGACCTGATCATGGCTATCAAGATCACCAATCACCCAGCCGCCGCCATGCATATAGACCAGGCAGGGCAAGGCAGCGTCGGGGTCAGTGCCGATGCCGCGATAGCGCCGCAAGCGTATTTTGCCGACTGGCCCAGGGCATTTCAGGTCTTCGACCAGCGCAACCTCAGGCGGGTCTGGCTGCATCACGCGGCGGGACGCGGCGGAAACCTCGCGCGCTTCCGAGGGCGTCAGCGTATTGAAGGCCGGGCGCTTGGCTTCCTTGATCAGGTTGAGAACCTGCTGTGCGCCTGCATCAAGTGTCATGAGACTTTCCCCTTATTCCGCAGCCGCGGCGGGCCGTTCCGCGCCATCGAAATGAAAACCGCGATAGCCATCTGCGGCGATTTCATCGCAAAGAACGCGATAATTTCCAACACCACCCACATAGGGCATGAAAAGCCTTGGCTTGCCCGGCACATTGGCGCCCATATACCAGGAAGCCGCGCGTGGATAGAGCGTACGATGCGCCACCGTATTGACTTCCTCAACCCAGTGATCTTCCGCGTCGCGATCAGCTTCAATGGTGGCATGGCCTTTGGCTTGCATTCCCGCCAGGCAATCCATGATCCAATCCACATGTTGTTCGATGGATACAATCATATTGCTGAGCACAGATGGGCTGCCAGGGCCTGTGATCATGAACATATTCGGAAAACCTGCCGTCATGATGCCAAGCAGCGTGCGTGGGCCTGCTTCCCATTTGGCATTGAGGCTTTCGCCGGCGCGACCCTTGATGTCCACGCCAAGCAGCGCGCCGGTCATGGCGTCAAAGCCGGTGGCGAAAACAATATCGTCGAAATCATGCAGCATTCCGCCCGCTTCAATGCCGGTTGCGGTGATGCGCGTGATCGGCGCTTCATGCAGATCAATCAGCGTGACATTGGGGCGATTATAGGTCTCGTAATAATGCGTATCCACGCAAATGCGCTTGGTGCCTATTGGGTGATTGCGAGGGCAAAGTTTCTCTGCTGTGACAGGGTCCTTGACGGTTTCGCGAATCTTCCCGCGCACGAAATCCGCCGCCGTATCATTGGCAGCCTGATCGAGCAGCAGGTCGCGAAAGGACCCCATGAAGGCCGTGCCACCGGCAGCCCAGCGCTTCTCATATTCTGCCTGCCGTTCTTCGGCGCTGACTGACATGGCGGGCGTGTCACTGAGCCCATAAAGAATCCCTGTACGCATCATGCGCGCCTTCGCCCGGAGATTGGCGTAATCGCCCTTCCAGCTTTGCTCATAGTCATCATCCATCGGGCGATTGCGTGATGGGATGCTGAAATTGGGCGTGCGTTGAAAAACCGTGAGCTGAGCCGCTTCTTCCGCGATGACGGGGATGGATTGAATGGCGGAAGACCCGGTGCCGATCACCGCAACCCTACGGCCCGTGAAATCCACCTTATGATGCGGCCAATAGCCAGTATGGAATTGCCTGCCCTTGAAATCACCAATGCCCGGAATGTCTGGCAGCCGCGCCGCAGAAAGACAGCCGGTTGCCATGAAGAAATGGCGCGCGGTGAGCCTCTCTCCGCGATTGGTGGCAATATGCCAAAGCCCTGCCGCGTTATCCCAAGCGGCGCCGGTCACACGGGTTTCAAAGCGGATATCGCGACGGAGATCGAAGCGTTCCGCGATATGGCGCGCATAGGCCAAGATTTCCGGCTGCGCGGCAAAGCGTTCAGACCAGCGCCATTCCTGCTGCAATTCCTCAGAGAAGGAGAAGGAATACTGCATGCTCTCAACATCGCAGCGCGCCCCAGGATAGCGGTTCCAATACCAGGTGCCGCCCACATCATCCGCCGCTTCAAGGCAGATCGCGTCAATGCCAAGCCCGCGCAGCCGGTGCAGCAGGTAAAGCCCGGTAAAGCCCGCGCCAACAATGACAGCGCCATGATGTTCTTGTGCCATGTTCATCCTCCAAGGCTTGCCTTTGCAGAGCCAGCGGAAAGCCCTCCGCTGGGACTGTCAATGCCCAATTCTCACGCTATGCTACCCGAAATGGGTGAAGGGGAAAGTCCATGGATAAAGGTTTTCAGCTTGGCGAGCTTACGATTCAACGGGTTGTGGAGGAAGAAAGACCTATCTTTGACCCGCTGACCTTCTTCCCGAACCTGACGCCGGAATTGCTGGCGGAAAACCGTGACTGGTTGCAACCCAAGGCGCTGGACCCTGAGACGGGCAAGTTGATGCTCTGCATCCAATCCTGGGTGGTGCGCACGCCGCATCATAACATCCTGATTGATACCTGTGTCGGCAATGACAAGAACCGCCCGTCGCATCCCTTTTGGCACCAGATGAAGAGCGAAGCCTATATGCGTAACCTGGCTGCGCTTGGGCTTGGCGTTGGCGATATTGATTTCGTCATGTGTACGCATTTGCACGTGGATCATGTCGGCTGGAATACGCGGCTTGAAAATGGCCGATGGGTGCCGAGCTTCCCCAAGGCGCGCTATCTTTTTGCCAAGGAAGAATATGCCCATTGGGAAAAGGAACACGCGAAGGCGCCTTCGCCTGTTTTTGCCGATAGCGTGCTGCCGGTGGTTGAAGCGGGCCGTGTGGATTTTGTGACCAATGATTACCAGATGAATGATCTGGTGAAACTGGAATCAACGCCCGGCCACACACCGGATCATGTCGCGGTGCGGCTGGGCAAAAAGGGGGCGGACGCGCTGGCGACAGGGGATTTGATCCATTCGCCCTTACAGGCGCGCTATCCGGAAATTTCCATGCGCGCTGATGTTGATCCTTTGCAGGCAGCCGCCACCAGAAGGCGCGTGCTGGAATGCGCCTGTGATAGCGCCACCATTTTATGCTTTGGGCACTTCCCGTCGCCATCGCGCGGGCGCATCAAGCGTTGGGCTAATGGTTTCCGCGCAGAGGCGGTGGATTGAGCCATGTGGCGGATCATTGCGCTATTCTTTTGGCTATTGCTGCCCGGTTTGGCCTTCGCGCAATCGGCTTGGCCCAATCGGCCAATCAGCCTGATTGTGCCTTATCCGCCGGGCGGCAGCACGGATAATGTCGCGCGGCCCTTGGTGCAGGAATGGGGTAAGGTGCTGGGCCAGACCGTGGTGATTGAAAATCGCGGTGGGGCAGGGGGCACGATTGGTGCTGATCTGGTGGCCCGCGCGCGGCCAGATGGCCATACGCTGCTGCTTTTTCCAACGGCGATTTTCACTATCAGCCCACATATGATGCAACTTCCCTATGAGGTGGATCGTGCCTTCGTGCCGATTGCACGCGTCGCTGCTTCTGATGCCTTCGTGATTATTCATCCCTCTGTGCCCGCGCGGCATATCCGCGATCTGGTCGCACTCGCCAAGCAAAAGCCAGGCGAAATTCGCTTCGGTTCCGCGGGCAATGGCACCATTACCCAACTGCAATGCGAAATCTTTGCACAGGCCGCCGGCATTAAGCTTGAACACGTGCCCTATCGCGGTTCCGGTCAATCCTTCATTGATCTGCTTGCAGGGCGCATTCAAATGATTTGCGACCCCGCCGCATTGCCGGGAGTGCGCGATGGCCGTCTGATCGCGCTCGCGAGTTTCGGTGACAAGCGGCATGAGGAATTCAAGGATGTGCCAACGCTGATGGAATTAGGCCTTGCCGAGCGCGGGGCCATGTCCTGGTTCGGCATTGCTGCGCCCGCTGGCACGCCATCCGACATCCAGGCGCGTATTGCGGCCAGCCTTGAAGAATCACTACGCGCACCAGCCGTAGCTTCCGGTATGGCGATTGGCGGGCTGCGGCCGGCCTTCGAAACAGGGGATGCCTTCAGCAGACGCATCCGCGAAGATCGTGCCGTCTTTCAAGATGTGATCGAAAGAACAGGAGCAAGAGTGAACTGACATGGACCATGTAACCGTTACCGATGAAGGCCCGATCCGCATCGTTACGCTGAACAATCCCGCCAAGGGCAATGCCATCAGCAAACCAATGGGGGAGGCTGTGCAGGCCGCCATGCGCGAATTTGAGGCGCGCGATGATTTGCGTTCAGCCATCATCACCGCCGCCGGCACGCGCGCCTTCACCTTCGGCGCTGATGTATCCGACCCGCCTGAGTTATGGCGTACCATTCCAAGCGTCGGCTATCGGCCACTCAAGCCCGTGATTTGCGCGGTTGAAGGCTGGTGCGTGGGTGGTGGCATTGTGCTGGCGATGATGGCTGATCTGCTGGTCTGCGGCAAAAGCGCGAAATTCTATTATCCGGAAGCAAAGCTTGGCCTGACGGGCGGCATGATAGCGGGCCTGGTCAGCCGCATTCCGCACAAGATCGCGATGGAAATCATGCTGCTTTGCCGCACGGTGGATGCGGATCGCGCGGCTTCGATTGGGCTGGTGAATGAGGTTGTGGAAGACGGCAAGGCGCTTGAGGTCGCCAAGGCTTGGGCTTTGGAATTGACCGGCATGGCGCCCATGGTGGTGGCGGAATTGAAGCGCATGGTGACGGAAGAAATCCTGCCGCGCGGCCCCTCGGAGCAAATGGCGATTCACGGCCAGCGCATGGGCGCCATTCGCGCCTCTGAGGATTTTGCCGAAGGCAAAGCTGCCTTCCGGGAAAAGCGCCCGCCACGCTTTCGCGGGCGCTGATCTGCGCGACGCTATCAGGGGAACATGGCAACGGCACGGATCGGGCTTGCCGTGCCGCCCCTGATTTTCAACGGAAAGCCGATAAAGGTGAAGCGCCCGCGGCCAATCAGCTTATCCAGATTGGCGAGGCATTCCATATGCGTAATGCCGCGCTCGGCGCAGGCCATATGGGCCTGGAAATTCAACTCACCTTCCGGTGCCGGGCTGATGGCTTCAACGCCAAACATACCAATGCCACGATCGGCCAGCCAATGCACGGATTCCAGCGCAAGCCCGGGAAAATCATGCAAATAGCCAGGTTTGCCGAGCAGCCGTTCATTTGTTGCCATCCAGATCAGCACCGTATCACCCTTGCGGATTTCCTGCCCTGATTTGGCCAGCGCGGCTTCCATTTCCGCAACCGTTATCGCGTGCTTAAGCGGTACATGGGACAGATCAAGGCAAATGGCGCTGGTGTAGAATTTTTCGAGAGGCATTTGCTCGACGGAAAGGGCATCGGGCCGCGGATCAAAATGCACCGGCGCATCCACATGCGTGCCGGCATGATCCGACATGGAGAAATAAAGGGCCTTACTGGTGAAGGTTGTATTGCCAGCCACCTTTTTTTCGGAATGATCGCCCCAGACGGTCATCACCACAGGCGGGTGGCTTGGGTGTGTCTGCGTGCGGTGAAAGATTTCTCGGCTGAGGTCAACAAATTCCATGGCGCAGTTCCTTTTGCAAACGCGTTTCAGACATTGACGCCGCGAATGGCGTTGATGATGGCGTCTGTCACTTGATCCGTGGTGGCCTTGCCGCCTAAATCGGGCGTCAGCACATCGCCGCGGCTGGTTACCAATTCCACCGCACGCATAAGCTCCCCGGCGGCGGTCGCCTCACCCAGATGCTCCAGCATCATTGAAGCGGTCCAGAAGGCGCCGAGCGGATTGGCAATCCCCTTGCCGGTGATGTCGAAGGCCGAACCATGGATGGGTTCAAACATGGAAGGGCGCTTGCGGGATGGATCAATATTGCCTGTAGCACCTATTCCGAGTGACCCCGCCAAGGCTGCGGCAAGATCGGATAGAATATCGGCATGCAAATTGGTGGCGACCACCGTATCAACGCTGCCGGGCTTCATCACCATGCGCGCGGTCATGGCATCCACCAGCATTTTTTCGACCGTCAGGGCCGGGTATTGCGCGGTGACTTCGGCGCAAACCTCATCCCACATCACCATGCCATGGCGCTGCGCGTTGGATTTTGTGACCACTGTCAAATGCTTGCGCGGGCGGGCCATGGCAACTTCGCAGGCATGGCGGCAAATGCGCGCCACACCTTCGCGCGTAAACACCGCCACATCCATCGCAACTTCAATCGGCAAGCCGCGATGCGCGCGCCCGCCAACGCCGGCATATTCGCCCTCACTATTTTCGCGGACAATCACCCAATCAATCTGCTCCCCCAAATCAGGCCGCAAGGGGCCATTGATGCCGGGCAGAAGCCGCGTCGGGCGCACATTGGCGTATTGGTCAAAGCCCTGGCAGATCGCGAGACGCAATTCCCATAACGTAACATGGTCAGGAATATCGGGCGCACCGACGGCGCCGAAGAAAATCGCATCAAAACCCTGCAATTGCTGCAAGCCATCTTGCGGCATCATTCGCCCGGTACGGCGATAGTAATCACTGCCCCAATCGAAATCCTGAAAATCCAGCCTAAAGCTACCATTCTTTTCAGCCAGAGCCAGCAAGACGCGGCAGCCCGCCTTGATGACATCCGGCCCGATTCCATCGCCACCCATGGCGGCAATGCGATAATTCTTCATGATCACTGGTTTCCTTTCACGGGCGCCGCAGGCGCAAATCCAAACCGCGCGCAATCCAGGCGGCTTCAATCACATCAAGATCGGTCTCGCCCGAAGGATTGGCCTTGCTGGGGCGAGAGGCAAGGCCAGGTTCGGCCTGAATGCGCCACAGGCCTAGCAGGCGGCGCAATTCGGCAAGCGGCGCTGTGTGATCATCCACGCGGAGATTGATATCCGGAAAATCCTCAGTCGTGGTCAGCACCAACGCTGCGGATTGGCGCCCGCGCTTGTCCCCGCCCATGGCTTCTCCGGCATCAAGTGCGGTAATAAGGCGTTCCGGCAGCGCAAGGCTGGCATTGGCGTGGAAACTGTCAAAGCTTGCCTGCACCACGGCGCTGCCCGTCAACATATTGCCAGCGACGCTGAAGCCGCGCCCGCTGAGATGCCCGCACCATTCAACGCAATTCTCGCCGGTCCAAGCAGCGTTGCGGCCATGGCAATCCACCGCATGAATCTGCCGCAAGCCCTTGCCCTCATCACCTACCAGCGCGGCTTCAATCGCCTTAGCTGGTGTCAGGCCGCGTTCCAGGCCTTGCAGCACGGCAGGACCAAGATAGCGATTGCTCATGGATTGCGTGCTGACGGCACCAACGCCCGACTTCAGAAAAGGGCAGGTGGCGCCAACCGCGATATTGCACGTGGTGACCGCCACCGCGAAAGCACCTGTGGCGGGATCATGCGCTACAATAGACCAAGTCATGCGGCGGGCCTTTCAATGATATCAAAGCAAAAGCATAACCGTGACGCGGTGCTTGCAGAAAGCCCTTTCCGTGCCAAAATACATCAAAACAGGAGGTTTCTTGCCATGTCTACTTCGATTTCCCGTCGCGCCCTGACCGGTCTTGGCCTTGCGTCATTGCTGCCCAAGGCGGTTTCGGCGCAAGCCACCTGGCCGGATCGCCAGGTGCGGTTGATTGTGCCCTTCGGGGCGGGCGGTGCAGTGGATACACTGTCGCGTCTCGTTGCCAATGGTTTTGCAGCGCAGGCCAATGGTCAGGCGCTGGTGGTCGAAAACCGCTCAGGCGCTGGCGGCGCCATTGCGGGCGCTTTCGTGGCGCAAAGCCGACCGGATGGCTATACGCTGATGATGGCCGATCTTGGCGCCAATTGCATTGGCAAGGAATTGCAGCCGGCGTTGACCTATGACCCGATGCGCGCCTTCACGCCAATTTCGCATCTGGTGAATTTGCCGATTGCGGTGATCGTGCCTGCCAATCTGCCCGTCCAATCCTTGGAAGATTTGCTCGCCCGCGCACGTGCGCGCGCCGATGGCATTCAATATGCCTCACCGGGTGTTGGCCATGTCAGCCATTTGGCGGCTGAGCTTCTGGGGCGCCGTGCGGGCGTGAAACTGACCGCCGTGCATTACCGAAGCGGTGCGGATGTGATGCGAAGCCTGATCCAGGGCGAAACCGAATTCTCCTTTCCGTCTGTTTCCACCGCACTTCCCTTCATTCGCGAAGGGCGTGTGCGCGCCTTGGCGATTGGTACGCCCGCCCCGGTTGCCGCCCTGCCGGGCGTGCCTTCCGTTGCGGCAAGCTTCCCAGGCTTTGAGGCGATGACATGGCATGGCATTGTTGGCCCTGCCGGCATGCCGGATGATGTGGTTGCGGCGGCAAATCGCGTGTTCCGCGCCATCATCACCTCAGCCGAGGTGAAGGAAACCGTGCAGCGCGTGCAGGCGGCTGACGTAATCGCCTCCAGCCCCGCGGAATTCGCGGCACTGATCACGCGCGATCATGCGAAATGGACGCCAGTGATCCGTGAGGGCAATATCCGCGCCGAGTAAGCCCCGGTGCAGGAAGGCTGATCAGCAACCCAGCTGGTCAGCCAAATCTTCGAAGCTGGTGGCGATAGCGCCCCAATCCTGTTCCGCTTTCAAATCCGTTGCCTGATCCGCGCCGTGTTCATTGGGGCGGAGCACGAAAGCGGTCGCCAGGCCGCATTTGCGCGCTGCAGCCAAA
>JBIIIE010000225.1:0-5071 GCA_044235135.1 Roseomonas sp.
GCTCATGACCTTTTAGGCGCAAGTGTAGTGATCAGGACCACGACACCCTGGACCATGCCGGGCAATCGCGCGGTCGCTTATGGTCCAGACATTGATTACGCGCTTCTGCATGTCGAGGGTGTAACAGAGAAGTCCCACCTGAAGGTTGGCGAGCGACTGCTGGTTGCGCTGCCTTTGCTGCCGCAATTCGAAAAGGATGCGGGAATTGGTGCCCATACAGTCCAGAGACTTTTGAAGGGTAGCGAACTTCGCGGAAGTCGGCTTGCACATCCGTTGGCGAAGTGGGCGCCAGCCAATGGCGGGTACGCTTTTCCTGTTCAATTGCTGCCCGGCGATTTCGTCACCACCGAAGCCGGCACGGGGTTTGTGCATATCGCGCCTGGCCATGGTGAGGATGACTTCAATCTGGGCCGTGCACACAACCTGCCGATCCCGGAAACCGTGAACGACGACGGCACCTTCACCCATCACGCGCCGGGGTTTGAGGGCTTGCATGTCTTCAAGGCGCATACAGCGGTTTATGCGGCGATGGAGGCAGCGGGGACGCTGGCCGCAACCGGCAAGCTCACGCATAGCTATCCGCATAGCTGGCGTTCCAAGAAGCCGGTGATCTTCCGCGCGACGCCGCAATGGTTCATCGCGATGGATGATGCCAATGCGATCCGCACCAAATCTTTGGATGCGATTGCCAAGACTCATTTCGTGCCGGAGGCGGGGCGGAACCGCATCGGTTCCATGGTGGCAGCGCGGCCCGATTGGTGCATCAGCCGCCAACGCGCCTGGGGCGTGCCGATCCCAGTTTTTGTTAGCAAGCAGTCGGGTGAACCGCTACGCGATCCGGCGATCATCGAACGCGTGATGGAAGCCTTCCGCGCTGAGGGCGCGGATGCCTGGTATAAGCCAGGTGCAGCGGCGCGCTTCCTCGGCCCCGAGCGTGATCCAGCGGCCTATGAACAGGTGATGGATATTGTGGATGTCTGGTTTGAGTCAGGCTCCACCCATGCCTTTGTGCTGCCGCCGCGCGGGTTGCCCTTCCCGGCTGATCTTTATCTGGAAGGGTCGGATCAGCATCGCGGCTGGTTTCATTCATCGCTGCTGGAATCTGTTGGCACCAATGGTGTCGCGCCCTTCAAGGCCGTGCTGACGCATGGCTTTGTGCTGGATGAGCAGGGGCGGAAAATGTCCAAATCCATGGGCAATGTCACCGCGCCGCAGGATGTGATGAAGCAATATGGCGCCGATATTCTGCGCCTTTGGGTGATGAATTCAGACACATCGCTTGATTTGCGCATCGGGCCTGAAATCCTGAAGCAGCAGGCGGAATTATATCGGCGCATTCGGAATACCTTGCGCTGGCTGCTCGGTAATCTCGATGGGTTCACGGAAGATGAAACCGTGCCCTATGCCGAATTGCCAGAGCTTGAGCGGTGGTTGCTGCATCGCCTGACGGAATTGGATGCGAAGATCAGGCGCGCGGTTGAAAGCCATGATTGGACCGGCGTTTATCCCGAAATCCATCAATTCTGCGCGACCGATCTTTCGGCGTTCTACTTCGATATCCGGAAGGACGCGCTTTATTGCGATGCCTCTGACGCACCGCGCCGGCGGGCGGCGCGGACGGTGCTTGATGTCTTGCATCGCTGTCTTTGCGCCTGGTTCGCGCCGGTCTTGGTGTTCACGGCGGAGGAAGCCTGGCTGGCGCGCTTCCCGGGCGGCGATGGCAGTGTGCATTTGCTCGATTTCCCCTTTGTGCCCGAAGGCTGGAAGGACCAAGCGCTGGCGGCGAAGTGGGCGCGCTTGCGTGATCTGCGTCGTGCCGTGACGGGTGCGTTGGAGCGGGCGCGTGTGGCGCAGGAGATTGGGTCTTCCTTGCAGGCCGCGCCCGTGCTGCATGTTGCGCCTCAGGATGCCGCGCTTTTGTCCCCTGATTTGTGGGCGGAACTTTGTATTACCTCGGGCTTTGAGATTTCGTCAGATGTGGCGCCTTCGGGTGCCTTTGTCGCCGATGGTGTCGCGGATGCGGCGGCAGTCTTCCACCCCGCCCCCGGCGCCAAATGTGACCGCTGCTGGCGTGTCTTGCCCGAAGTGGGCGCGTGTTCCGCCCATCCCACGCTTTGCCGCCGCTGTGACGCGGTGGTCGAGGCGCTTTAATGTCGGCGGGGTCCGGGGAGACACTGTCTCCCCGGCGGGGGCCCGGGGGCAGCGCCCCCGGTCTCTTTCGCCAAGGCCTTGTTTTCGCGGCGGTGATTTTCGTCTTCGACCAGCTTTCAAAGTGGTTCGTCTTGGATGTCCTGTTGCTCCCCAAGGTCCAGCACATCCCCTTATTTGCGTTCGGTCCCTTTGGCCTTGACCTGACGATGGTGTGGAATCGGGGCGTCACTTTTGGCCTGTTTTCCGGTGATGGCGCTTGGAATCATGTGATTTTGGCTGGGCTTGCCTTGGCGATTGCGGTGTTTTTGCTGCGTTGGCTGGCGCGGGCGGAAAACCGGTTTGTGGCTCTGGCGCTTGGTGGCGTGATTGGTGGCGCCATCGGCAATGTGGTGGATCGCTTGCGTTTTGGGGCGGTGGTGGATTTTGTGGATACCCATGCCTGGGGCTGGCATTGGTATGTGTTCAATGTGGCGGATGCTGCGATTGTGTGTGGGGTAGGGGCGCTTTTGCTGGATGCCTTGTTGCCGCCACGCCGAACGCCTAAAGATAGCGCATGATTCGGCGTCTCAAGACCTTCTTGCCTGCTTTTTCGCTGCTGCTGCTTGTCGGCTGTGGAGAGAATACCGCGCGCTCGCTTGGCTTTATCCGCGATGCGCCGGATGAATTCCGCGTGACCACGCGGGCGCCGCTTTCGATGCCGCCGGATATGGCGGGCGGCTTGCCGCCGCCTCGTCCGGGTGCGGCACGCCCGATGGAGCGAAGTGCGCGGGATGAGGCGGAGGCGGTATTGGTGCCGTCCCTGGCGCTCAGGGACCCGCGCCAGCAGCCGCGTGCGGCTGGGGGCAGTGTGGGTGAGATGGCGCTGTTGCAGGCCGCCGGGCCGACACCTTCGCGCGATATCCGCCAGCAGGTGGATAGCGAAAGCCAAAGGCTGGATCGTCCGCCGCGTGATTTGGCGGATCGGCTGATTTTCTGGCGTGATCCGCCGCCGCCGGGGATTGCCGTTGATCCGGCGCGGGAAAGACAGCGCATCCGCGAAAATGCTGCGCTGGGCATTGAGGGCACTGCCGGGGATACCCCGATCCAGCAGCCGCGGGAGCAGAACATCTGGAGAAGGCTTGGCTTCTGATTTAGTGCGTTTCCCGTTCACAATCCTTCACCGGACACGCACTAAACCTTTGTTTGGTCGCATTTTCCGAACCGCCAAGTGATTCCACTTGGCTTGAAAATGCTCCGTTTGTTTGGTCGCATTTTCCGAGCCGCCAAGTGGAACCACTTGGCTTGAAAATGCTCCGTTTGTTTGGTCGCATTTTCCGAGCCGCCAAGTGATTCCACTTGGCTTGAAAATGCTCCGTTTGTTTGGTCGCATTTTCCGAGTCGCCAAGTGATTCCACTTGGCTTGAAAATGCTCCGGCTGGGCTGGTTTCCGGCCTGTCTGATACCATTTCTGTGGGCATGATGCGCTTGACCCGTCGCCAGACCCTTGCCTCTGCCGCTGCGCTTTGCGCGGCAAGCCCCGCACTTGCCCAAAATGCCGCGCCGCCGCCGCAAAGGCCGTTATTCGGCGCGCGGCATTGGCGGTTGGCCAATGGGTTGGAGGTTGCCTTCATCCCCTTCAGCCGCGCGCCGGTGGTAACGCAGTATTTGTTCTTTGCTGCGGGCGGGGCGGAAGACCCGGCGGGGCGGTCAGGTGTGGCGCATTTCCTGGAACACATGATGTTCAAGGGCAGCCCCAAGGTTGGGGTGGGCGATTTCTCTCGGCTGGTGGCGCGGGAAGGCGGCAATGACAATGCCTTCACGTCGCGCGATGTCACCGCCTATCACCAGGCGGTGGAGGCTTCGCGGCTTGGCATGATCCTGGAGATGGAGGCGGACCGCATGGCGGCCGCGCTGATCCCGCAGGAATTTATGGAGAGCGAACGCGGCGTGGTGCTGGAAGAACGCCAGCAAAGAACGGATTCCAACCCAAGGGCGCGCTTCCGGGAGGCTTTCACGGCAGCACTTTGGGGCCGTCAGCATTGGGCGGGCAGGCCGATCATCGGCTGGGAGGATGAGATTCGCGCGATTTCCCGCGACGATCTGGCGGGCTTCCACGCGCGGTTCTACGCGCCGGCCAATGCCACGCTGGTGATCAGCGGTGCCGTGCCAGAAGACGAAGTGCGCCGCCTGGTGGACAAGCATTATGGCGGCATACCCGCACGGCAGGCAGCGCGCCGGGATCGTGCGCCGGCGCCAACCCAGGCGGTGGAACCCAGGCTGATCCGGCGCGACCCCATGACGCGGGATGCGCTGTTTTTGAAAGCCTGGATGGCGCCTTCGCTCACGTCGGGGGAGCGCGCGCATGCGCTGCCTTTGGAAGTGCTTTCGCATTTGTTGGGCGGCGGGCAAGGGAGCCGGCTGCATAAGGCGCTGGTGGAAAGCGGCCTCGCGGTCTCGGCTGGCACGGGGTATGATGGCGATGCGGCGGGGATGACGGAATTTTTCCTCTCTGCCATGCCGCGCCCGGGTGTTGCGCCGGAACGGCTGGAAGAAGCCGCCAATGCGGTGATCGAAACCCTGATCCAGCAAGGCCCGACGGAAGCAGAAGTGGCGCGGTCTATCCGCCAACTCACGGCCGGTGCGATGCTCGCGCTGGATGGCTTTGGCGCTGGGCCACGCATGGTGGGCGGCACGCTTTCGATTGGCCTGCCCTTGGATGCGGTGGAATTCTGGCCGGCGCGGATCAGCGCGGTGACGCGCGACCAAGTGGAAGCCGCCGCGCGGGCTGTGCTGCCAAGCGCCCCCAATACCGCTGCCTGGTTGTTGCCCCAAGCATGAGCACGCAATTTCGCCTGCCCATTCAGCGCGTTGTCGCCAATGGTTTTACCGCCTGGCTGGTCGAAGATCATTCCGTGCCCGTGGTTTCGCTGTCCTGGGGTTG
>JBIIIE010000226.1:0-5060 GCA_044235135.1 Roseomonas sp.
ACCCCAAGGCGCCGCGCAAGTTGCTGGCCAAGGGCTTGCCGGCTTCGCCTGGTGCTGCCTGTGGCATTGTGGTGTTCAGTGCGGATGAAGCGGAAGCGCGCGCGCAAAAGGGCGAAAGCGTCATTCTGGTGCGGATTGAAACCTCGCCGGAAGATATTCACGGCATGCATGCGGCGCGCGGTGTGCTGACCACGCGCGGCGGCATGACCAGCCACGCGGCGGTGGTGGCGCGTGGCATGGGCCGGCCCTGCGTCGCGGGCTGCGGCGGGATTACGGTGGATTACAACAACCAATGCCTCAGCGCTGGTGGCGTGCGCATTGAAGCGGGCCAGATCCTTACGCTGGATGGTGCGACCGGTGAGGTTTTCATCGGCTCGGTCGCCATGGTGGAACCGCAGCTTTCGGGCGATTTCGCCACGCTGATGGGCTGGGCGGATCAGGTGCGGCGCTTGCGTGTGCGCGCCAATGCGGAAACGCCCCTGGATGCGGAAACGGCGCGGCGCTTCGGCGCGGAAGGCATCGGCCTTTGCCGTACTGAACATATGTTCTTTGACCCCGAGCGGATTGGCGCAGTACGCCAGATGATCATGGCGGAAACGGAAGATGGCCGCCGCGCTGCACTCGCGCGTTTGCTACCTTTCCAGCGCAAGGATTTCCTTGATCTGTTTGAAATCATGGCTGGCCTGCCGGTGACGATCCGCCTGCTTGATCCGCCGCTCCATGAATTCCTGCCGCATAGCGAATATGAAATCGCGGAAGTGGCGGCATCCCTCGGCACCGAGGTTGAGGCGATGCAGCGGCGCATGCAGGAATTGTCGGAAGCGAACCCGATGCTGGGGCATCGCGGCTGCCGCCTCGGGATTTCCTTCCCGGAAATCTATGAAATGCAGGCGCGCGCTATTTTCGAAGCGGCGGCGGAAATTGGCCGCAAGACGCATAAGGCCCCGGTGCCGGAGATCATGATTCCGCTGGTCGCGACCAAGCGCGAATTGGAAATCACCCGCGCCATGGTGGATCGCGTGGCGCAGGAAGTTTTCGCTGAAGGCGGCTATCACGTTCTCTACAGCGTCGGCACCATGATTGAATTGCCGCGCGCCGCGCTGACCGCAGATGCCATTGCCGGCGTGGCGGATTTCTTTTCCTTCGGCACCAATGATTTGACGCAAACCACCTTCGGGCTTTCGCGCGATGATGCCGGCAAGTTCCTGCCGCTCTACATCGAAAAAGGGATTTTCCCGAAGGACCCGTTTGTATCCATTGATCCGGATGGCGTCGGCGCTTTGGTGCGCATCGCCGCTGAGAAAGGCCGCAGCGTCAAGGCCGATATCAAGCTTGGCATATGTGGGGAGCATGGGGGCGATCCATCCTCGATCCATTTCTGCGAAAGCGTCGGCTTGGATTACGTTTCCTGTTCGCCCTATCGCGTGCCGGTGGCGCGGCTGGCGGCGGCGCAGGCGGCGCTGCAATCGGGCGGGGCTGATCGCACCGCGTAATGGCCACCGCGCCGACATCCGCGGGGCGGGAAAGGCGTTGCGGGGTCTGCGGCCATGAAAGCCGCCAAACAGGCTTCCGCCCGCCCGTGCCGGAACAGGCGCCCGATCTGGATTTGCGGCCAGGTGAGCCGGTGCGGTCCACCATGGCGCGCTGGCTGCAAGCCTGCCCGCATTGCGGCTACGCGGCGCCCGATATCACAGAAGCGCATCCCGCAGGCGCGCAGGCTGTGGCGGCAGCGCCCTACCGGGCTTTGATTGCGGATACCGCGCATCCTGTTTTGGCGCGGCGCTTTCTGGCCTGGGCGCATGTGCTGGAAGAAACCGGCGCGCTGCATGCGGCTGCGGAAGCCACACTTCAGGCTGCCTGGGTGGCGGATGATCTGAACCGCGACGATCTGGCACGGCTTTGGCGGCGCGAAGCCGTGGCGCTGTGGCGCAGCGGCCCGGCACTTGATGCTGAACAATCCGTGCGCGTGATTGATGCTTTGCGTCGCGCGGGGGATTTCGCTGAGGCGGAGGCCGCCGCCTCGGCCCTTGCTGCGACCAACCCGCCGGAAGCCGTGGCGCAGGTCACGGCCCTGGAAGCGCGATTGATCGCGGCGGAAGATGCGGGCCGGCATAGCATTGCCTCGGCCCTCGCCCCCCCGGCGCGGCGGCCGCATGTGACGCATCAAAAGTCTCCCGGGGCAAAAAAAAGGCCGCCCGAGGGGGGCGGCCTGAAATCCTGGCTGCGCAGGATATTTGGGGGTTAGGCGGCGTTACCCGTCGGCAGCGCGCCATCATTGGCGGCTTGCAGGGCGAAGCCCGGTTCAAAAACGCGGCTGATCTCGCCACGATCCAAGCCGATATCGGCCAATTGCCTATCCGAAAGCTGGTCAAGCGCCTTATAGGTGTCACGGCGGGTCGGCCAGGTAGCGATGGCGGAGATCACCGCGCCGATGCCGGCGCCGATCATGGTAAAGACATGGCGGAAGGCGCGGGCCCGGGCAGCGGCGCGGGCAGCGGCGGCTTCCCGGTGGATAGCCTCAATCGTCGCGGCGCGGGCCGAGAGGCTGGTTTCGAGATTGGCGAAATGCGTGTTCATGTTTAGCTTTCCTTTGCGGAGGTGCTGGCCGATGGGGCAGCAACACTGTCCGATGGACGATGATATAGAGGCTTCTGGGACACAGGTGATGCGTGAAGACAACAGTAGAGCCATGCGCCAGACGCATGATTCCACAGAAAGCCATGCAACAAATCAGAAATATTTGGTCAGGAATTGATCATGAATCGGGCTGAACGCTTGGGCGCCTTGCGCGCCAAACTCGCACGCATGGGGGTGCAGGGCTTCCTGATCCCGCGCGCGGATGAGCATTTGGGGGAATATGTGCCGCGTTCTGCCGAAAGGCTGGCCTGGCTGACGGGCTTCACGGGCAGCGCCGGCCTGGCAATTGTGCTGCCGCGCCAGGCGGCGGTGTTTTCCGATGGCCGCTATACGCTGCAAATCCGCAACCAGATTGATGTCGCCCATTGGGAACCACGCCATATCACCGAAGAACCCCCCGCCGAGTGGTTGGCGGCCCATGCCGAAGGCTTGGTCATTGGTTATGACCCCTGGCTGCATAGCGAACCGGCGATTGAACGGCTGAAGCGCCCCGGCGTGACGTTTCGCGCGCTGCCGACCAACCCGATTGACGCGATTTGGGCGGACAGGCCCCGCGCTCCGGAAGCGCCGGCCCGCGCCCATCCGCTTTCCTATGCCGGCAAGCCATCGGGCGAAAAACGCACTGAGGCGGCGGCGGAGCTGCGCGCGGCGGGCGAAGATGCGGTGGTGCTGGCCGATGCGCATTCCATCGCCTGGCTATTGAATATTCGCGGCGGCGATTTGGACCATACGCCCTTGGCGCTTGGCTTCGCGCTGCTATTCGCGGATGGTGCGGTCTCATTATTCATGGACCCGGCGAAGCTGGATCATGATACGCGCGCGTATCTCGGCAATGCCGTTTCAGTGGCGCCGCGTGATGCCATGCCGGCGGCGCTGGCCGCCCTCAAGGGCAAGCGCGTGCGGATTGATCGGGAAGCGACGCCTTCCTGGTTCACCGATTGGCTGCGCGAAGCGGGCGCGGAAATCCGCGTGGGCGAAGACCCCTGCCGCATGCCGCGCGCCTGCAAGAACACGGTCGAACAGGAAGGCGCGCGGGCGGCGCATCGGCGTGATGCGGTGGCGATGGCACGGTTTCTGCGTTGGTTTGCCGCAGAAGCGCCGAAGGGCGAGCTGAATGAAATCTCCGCTGCCGCGCAATTGTTGGCGATGCGGCGCGATGTGCCGCTGTTTCAGGCGGAGAGTTTTCCAGCCATCAGCGGCGCGGGTGAGAACGGCGCAATCGTGCATTACCGCGCAACGGAAGAAAGCCATCGCGCCATCCACCCCAATGAATGCTATTTGATTGATTCCGGCGGGCAGTATTTGGATGGCACCACGGATATCACGCGCACGCTTTGGACCGGGCCGGGGGCGGCGCCGCAACGCTTGCGGGAATGCGTGACACGCGTGTTGAAGGGCCATATTGCGCTGGCGACCTTGCGCTTCCCCGCCGGTGTTGCCGGGCCGCATTTGGATGCGCTGGCACGGCGCCCGTTATGGGATGCGGGGCTGGATTATGACCATGGCACGGGGCATGGCGTTGGGTCCTATCTTTCCGTGCATGAAGGGCCGGCAGCTTTCAGCCGCGCGGCGCGTGTGGTGGCTTTGGCTGAGGGCATGATCCTGTCCGATGAGCCTGGCTATTACGCCACGGGCGAATTCGGCATTCGGTTGGAAAACCTGTTGCTGGTGCAAAAGGCAGAGATTGCCGGCGCGGCAAAGCCCTTTCTGGAATTTGAAACCCTGACGCTCGCACCTTTTGATCGCGCGCTGATCGAACCCGCATTGCTGACGGTGGCTGAGCGAGATTGGTTGAATGCCTATCATGCGCGTGTCGCGGCGGAAGTGGCGCCGATGCTGGATGCGGAAACGGCAGCTTGGTTGCGAGCGGCTTGCGCGCCAATTTAAGCTGCCAGTTTTGGGTGATGCTATTTGCCCCACCAGATCATCGGGGTGCAGTGCCCCGACCCATCCGAACAAAAAATCAGTAATCTAAGCATCTGAAGCGCTGCCGGCTGGACCTGCACGGCCCCGTTGCCGCCATTCATTAGCTTATCTTCCTCTATTGAAGATTGGTCAGCCCTGTTGAAACGACATCTGTGCCCGGCCATTTCATTTGTGTGCGCCGTGCTGCAAACCTGCGAATGGGTCAATTCGCTGCGCTAACCTGTCCCTTTTCCAGCGCAGATGCGCGTCCGTGGACCCCAGGTATCTTTTGATCACAAAAGCATTTCTGGCAGCTTCGTCTCTCATTCTCGCGATTTGACGAAAACTGCTCTACCATGCGCCGCCGATCAGGGTGCAACAGAACCTGCAACAGGTTTTGACTTGATAGATCGCCAATCACCTCCAGCCGCTGGAAGTCATTGCAGCAAATAAGGACTTTCCCATCACAATCCACAATGAGCTGTTCATGTACATCCGGCCCGCAGCGGTTCTTCATG
>JBIIIE010000227.1:0-5048 GCA_044235135.1 Roseomonas sp.
GCACCGCCGCAGAATGCGCCGGTCACCTTCACCGCCGACGAAGTGCAATACGACCAAAACGCCGCCCTGGTGGTGGCGCGCGGCCGGGTGGAAGCCTTCCAGGGCGGGCGCATCCTGCGCGCTGATGAGTTGACCTATAATCGCAATACAGGTGTGGCAACGGCGCGCGGCAATGTGCAGTTGATTGAAGCGGATGGTCAGGTTTTCTTCGCGGAAACCGCGGTCCTGTCCAATCAGATGCGCGATGGCGTCTTGGAAGGCCTGCGGGGCTATCTGCTGCAAAACGGCCGCATTGCTGCCTATAGCGCGAGACGAACCGATGGCTCGATTTTCGATCTCTCGCGCATTGTCTATTCCGTCTGCGATCCCTGTAAGGATGACCCCCTGGCGCCGCCCATTTGGCAATTGCGTGCGCGCACCGCCACCTTGGATCGCACGGAACAGCAGGTGCGCTATCGTGGTGCTTCGCTTGATATGGCGGGTGTGCCGGTGATCTGGCTGCCCTATTTCCAGCATCCGGATGGATCTGCCGCACGACAATCCGGTTTCCTGAGCCCAAGCTTTGGCGTCACCAAATATCTGGGGGGCTTTATCGAAACACCCTATTACTGGGCGATTGATGAAAGCCAGGAATTGGTCCTGCGGCCTACGACGTCGACCCGTGTCGCGCCGAATCTGGGGATCGATTACCGTCGCAGATTCAACAATGGCGAGATGGAGGTCTTGAGTTCTGTCGGCCATCTTGATGGCCGCGATGGCACGGAAGAAGGCTTCGCCGGTCATATCTTCGCCAAGGGCCGCTTCTCACTCGATGAAACCTGGCGCGCCGGGTTCGACCTGAACCGCGCCAGTTCTGAACAATACCTTAGAATTTATCGTTACGGGGCGCAGCGCGTGCTGCCGACAACGCTCTTCACCGAAGGCTTTTGGGGGCCTGAAGCCTATGCGCGGTTTGACGCCCGCGCCTATCAGGGGCTGCGGCGAACAGATGATATCAGCCGCATTCCCCTCGTGCTGCCCAATATCTACGCCGATTGGGAATCGCCCGAAGACTCACTTGGCGGGCGCTTCACCATTGATACCTGGAATTTCGCCGTCTTCCGCAGCACCGGGACGAGCACGCGCCGGATGTCCTCACGCATCGGCTATGCCCTGCCGCGCATGGATGATCTGGGCGGCATCTGGACGCTGCGCGCACAAAGCGATCTGGCCGCCTATGATTTTGAGGATATCAACCTTGCCCCCAATTTTGCGAAGGGTGATGCAAATGGGCAAACTGCCGCTGCGAATATCCGCGCCGCGCTGGATTGGCGCATGCCCTTCCTGCGCGATGGGGGCGATTGGGGCCACCAGGTGATTGAACCGCGCATCCAAGTGGTGACCGGCCCCATGACCGGCAGCCAATATCGCATCCCCAATGAAGACAGCATCATTTTTGATTTCACCGACGCCAATCTGTTTTCGCTCAACCGCTTCACCGGACGCGATCGGCAGGAAGGCGGCACACGCGCCGATATGGCGCTGCGCGGCGCCTGGTTCCTGCCGCAGGATCGCCAGCTGGAGGCGATTGTCGGGCGATCCTTCCGGGTTCAGGAAGATGGCGGCCCCTTCTACCCCTTAAGCGGACTTGAAAATCGCGCTTCGGATTGGGTCAGTCGCCTCACCTTTCGGCCCGCATCCTGGCTTGACCTGACGGGGCGCGCCCGGCGCGGTGGTGAAAGCTTTGCCGCGCGCGCCTATGATATCAGCGGCACGCTGCGCCCTTCTGATGATACCTCTCTAACCCTGGGTTATCTGCAAGCGCCACCCATGCCTTATCTCAATCCCGTGGCGCAGCGTGAGGAGATCTACCTTGGTGCGTCCCAGCGTCTTGGCTTTTGGCGGCTTGGTGCGTTTGGGCGGCAGGATATGCAACTCAATCGTCCGGTATCACTCGGCATATCCACAACTTATGAAGATGAATGCTTCATCTTTGAAACCCGCTTCATCAAGCGCTATGCTGAGGATCCGGCGACCAATGACCTCTATCCAGGGGCCACCATGTTGCTTTTCCGTTTCGGATTCAAAACTATCGGTGATTTCGGATTAAGGGCGCTATGAGCTATCGCGGAACATCACCCGCCATTGGCGGCAAGCTTGAGGAGGCGTTGATGCGCGCCATGACTTCCATGCGAAGGCCGGCTGTGGCGCTGGTGTTGCTCGCGGCCCTGTTGATGCAAGGCAGCCCCACACCTGTATTGGCGCAAGCTGCTGGCGGCCGCGTGAACAGCATCGTCGCGGTTGTGAATGGCGATGTCGTCACGCGCAGCGAAATCGAAAGCCGCCGGCGTCTGCTGGCGCTTTCTGCCGGTGTCGCCGGGGATGCCGGCGCACAAGGTGGGGATCAAATCCTGCGGCTGTTGATTGATGAAAGGCTGCGCATTCAGGAACTCAGCCGTCGGCGCATTCCGGTGACGGATCAGGATATTGCAAGCTCGGTCGCCAATATCGAAAGCCGTAACGGCCTTCCGCCTGGTGGCGTGGTGCAGAATTTGCGGCGCGCCGGAATCGAACCGCGCGTGCTTTATGATCAAATCCGCGCGCAGATCGGCTGGGCAAGGCTGCTGCGCGGCATGCTGGGTGAACAGGCCAATATCTCGGACGCGGAAGTGAACGAATTCCTCGCAGCCCAGCGTGCTCGGCTCGGCGAGCCGGAATTCCTGGTGTCCGAAATCTTCATCCCGGTCGAAAATCCCGGTCAGGAAGCGCAGGTACGCCGCTTCGTGACAGATGTCATCCAGCGCCTGCGCCAAGGGGTGCCCTTTCCCATGGTCGCAGCGCAATTCAGCCAATCACAATCCGCGATCCAAGGCGGTGCCATGGATTGGATGACAGGGGATCGTTTTGATCCGGCTGTCGCGAATATCCTCAAGCAAATGCCCGAAGGTGCCATCAGTAATCCCATTCGCGTCCCCGGTGGGTTTGAAATCGTTCAGCTGCGTGACAAGCGTATTTCAGGACGCGATATGGCAACCATCATGACCATGCGCCAAGTCTTCTTGCCGTTTGAAGGGCAGGTGAACCCGCAAGCACCCACGGCACAGCAATTGGCGCAGTTGCAGCGGGCGCAGACACTCTCCGACCAGGCACGCGGGTGTGAGGCGATGGATGCGGCCGCGCGTGGCAGCCCACGCCCCGCCGATCCCGGCCCGGTACGGCTCGACAATATCACCCCGCCCGAATTGCGAGATCTGCTGGGTAGCCTGCCGATAGGGCGGGCGACCCAGCCGATCATTTCTGTGGATGGCGCGTTGATTTTCATGGTGTGCTCGCGTGAGACACGCAACATGGCGGAAGCCAATCCGCAACAGGCGCGCGATATTCTGCTGCGGGATCGGATTGAATTGCTGTCCCGCCAATTGCAGCGTGATCTGCGCCGCCGCGCCCAAATCGACATCCGCACGAATAACCCCTCGCGCCCAGGCTGATGGCGTGACTACACCCGCATTGCCCAGCCTGAGCGATACCATCGCCCGGCATGGGCTTGATGCGCGCAAGGCGCTTGGTCAGCATTTCCTGCTTGATCCCAGTATCTGCGCGCGCATCGCCGCCCTGGCCGGTGATCTTGCAGGCCGGCATATACTGGAAGTGGGGCCGGGGCCTGGCGGGCTGACGCGTGCGGTTTTGGAAACAGCCGCCACATCGGTTCTGGCGGTGGAATTGGATTCTCGTGCGGTCATCGCCTTGCAGGAATTGGTCGCGGCCTATCCCTCACGACTGCGTGTGCTGGAAGCCGATGCGCTCAGCGTGGACCCAACCGCAGTGCTTCCCGCGCCGCGGCGGATCATCGCCAACCTGCCCTATAATATCGCAAGCCCCTTGCTGGTGCGCTGGCTGCGCGGCGCCGCAGCGCTGGAGGGCATGACACTGATGTTCCAGCTTGAAGTGGCCGAACGCATCACCGCAGCACCTGCAACGCCTGCCTATGGGCGGCTGGCGGTGCTTGCGCAATGGCGCTGCCGCTGCGATTTGCTGCTGCGCCTGCCGCCTGGCGCCTTCAGCCCGCCGCCCAAGGTATGGTCTGCCGTAGTGGGCTTTACGCCGCATCCGGAAGACCCTCCGCCCGCGCTTTTCGCCGCGATGGAGAAACTCACCGCCGCAGCCTTCGGTCAGCGGCGAAAGATGCTGCGCGGCGCGTTGAAATCCCTCGGCGGCGCCGAAGCCCTATTGGAACAGGCTGGCGTCGCCGGGGATCGGCGCGGTGAGACACTTACCGTGGCAGAGTTTGATCGGCTGGCGCGAATTCTGGCTGGCCGCTAGGGAATGTTGAAGCCAGGTGAAAGCGTCTGGCCACAACAGGCCCCGGCGACATGCCCAAACAGCTTCATTGACGTTATCCAGGCGTTCCGCATTAGGCCGCGAAGCGAAGCCAATAGGCAGACCTAATACTGAAGAACCCTGGGCATGTCCTTCGCCGCCGCAATCCAGCCTTTCACAGCGCTGAGAGAAGGCGTCTGACGCACCAGTTTCTTTTGCGTATTGGTTTTCGTCAGCACATCCAAAAGGTTTTGTGCATTGCGCTGCGCCAATTCGGGCACCGTATCCACGCCGGCGGCTTCCAGCAGATCCGCATATTCCTCACCAACGCCATTGACGCGCATCAGGTCCGCGCGATTGGCGAACTTCAGAATGAGCTTGCCGGAAATGCCCGTTTGCGCGGCAAGGGCAGCGCGGTCCTTCGGGGTCGCCGCCTTCGCCAACAAGCCCCCAGTATCGGCGACACCATTCGCGCGCAGCTTGTCACCCATGACCTTGCCAATGCCTTCGATCGTTTCGATCTTGTAGTTCATGTTCATGTGCTCCCTTTGCTAATCAGTCTCCACATTCTTCATGGAAAATTACCCAGGTTGCAAGATGTCGCGATAGTCGAATGAAATTTCCTCATATTTTAACATACGGGACAACGCAGGCTGACGAATGACGTTCGATCAGGGATCGATTCGGTGCCTTACCCTCCCGGCGGCCATCCCTTGCTGAGCCGGCGCTTTCCATGATCAGAATATCCGCTC
>JBIIIE010000228.1:0-5041 GCA_044235135.1 Roseomonas sp.
CATTGCCATTCCCGCCATGATGGGTGCGATCCTGGCCTTCCCGACCGTGCGTGTGCGGGGCGTTTATCTGGCCGTGGTGACCATCGCCTTCGGTCTGATTTTTGTGAATATCCTGCGCGAATGGGTGGGCTTTACGGGCGGTGCCTCGGGCCTTGCCAATCTGCCGCGACCGACAATGTTCGGGGAAAGGCTGATGGCAACACGGGCGCAATCCTTCAATTACTACTACCTGATTCTGGTCTGCCTGCTGATTGCGGTTTGGGTGCAATATGCCATCGCCAATAGCCGCTATGGCCGGGCCATGCGCGCGGCAGCGCAAAGCGAGAATGCTGCGCGTGCCTTGGGCGTGAATGTTGTTGGCATTCGTACACTGGCCTTTGCGGTTTCCGCAGGCTTCGCCGGCCTGGGCGGTGGGCTTTTTGCGAACCTCGCGCTGTTCGTGAATTATGAAACCTTCACCTTCACCGCCTCCGTCGAATTGCTGCTGATGGTCATTCTGGGCGGTTCGGGCACCATGGCCGGTCCTTTGGTTGGTACATCGGTCTTGTTCACGGCAACGCAGTTCCTGCAAGGCCTCGGGCAATGGCAGACCTTTGGATATGGGTTTCTGCTGGCGCTGGTATTGTTTGTGATGCCGAAGGGAATTGTGGGTTCTCTGGCGGCGCTGCGTGCGCGCATGATGACAACATCGCGCGCGCGCGAAACCGGACCCTGGCCGAATGGTGAACCGAATTTCCCGAAGGCCCAGGATGCGCAGGGCAGTGCCGCAGAACCCGTGCTGATCGCCAAGGGCATCACCTTGCGCTTTGGCGGCCTGACAGCGGTGAATGCGGTTGATATGGCGCTGAAGCCGGGTACGGTGCATGCGTTGATCGGCCCCAATGGTGCCGGCAAATCCTCGTTGCTCAATGTCATATCTGGCTTCTACCCAGCGACGGAAGGTGAGGTGACGGTCTTCGGCCACCACATCAAGAATGATCCGCCCTATCGTCTGGCCCGGCTTGGCGTGGCGCGCAGCTTCCAGAATACGGAACTCTTTGGCCAAATGACCGTGCTGGAGAATGTCCTGGTCGGCGCACATACGCATTTCCACGCGAGCTTCGCCGAAACCGTTTTGCGCCTACCGCGGTTTGGGCGGGAGGAAAGAACATCGCGCAATGACGCGCTCAGGCTGCTGGATTTCGTCGGGCTTTCGGATTTTGCCGATGAGGAAGCGCGCAACCTTCCCTTTGGCCATCAGCGTCGGCTTGAAATTGCCCGCGCCCTGGCGCTGCGGCCGAAGCTGCTTTTGCTCGATGAACCGGCCGCCGGCCTGACCCATGCGGAGATTGAGGATCTGATCCGCCTGATCCGACGGCTTGCCGATCATGGCATGACCGTTATTCTAGTGGAACATCACGTGGATATGATCATGGCCGTGTCTGACCGCGTGACGGTATTGGATTATGGGGAAGTGATTGCCGAAGGCTCGCCAGCGGAAATCCAGGAAAACCCCAAGGTGATCGAAGCCTATTTCGGCCATGGTGCGCCGGCTTCACCCAATGCTTCAGAGGTGCCGGCATGAAGGCTTCCGCATCACCCATTCTTTTTGTTTCCAATTTGCGGGTTTCCTATGGCCGGATTGAGGCGGTGCGTGGCGTCACGCTTGCCGTCAATAAGGGTGAATTCATCGGCGTCATTGGATCAAATGGTGCCGGCAAAACCAGCATGCTGCGTGCCATTGCCGGTGTGCTGCGGCCCGCAGGCGGCAGCGTTTCCTTCGAAGGTGCCGATACGACCGGGGCGAAAAGCCATCAGATGGTGGCGCGTGGCCTTGCCATGGTGCCCGAAGGGCGCATGGTTTTTGCCGATCAGACCGTGCGCGATAATCTGGTTCTGGGTGCCTATAGCCGCATCGCCTCTGACCCCCAGGGGGTGGAGGAGGATATTGAAAAAACACTCGAACTCTTCCCGCGGCTTAAGGAAAGGATCACGCAGCAGGCTGGCACGCTTTCAGGTGGCGAACAGCAGATGCTTGCCATTGCGCGCGGCCTTCTTTCTCGGCCACGCCTTTTGGTGATTGATGAATTATCGCTCGGTCTTGCGCCCAAGATTCTCGATATGCTGTTCCCGGTGCTGACGGATCTCAATCGCCAGGGGCTTTCCATTTTGCTGGTGGAGCAAATGGCAAGCTATGCCCTTGCGGTCACGCATCGCACCTATGTCATGGAAAATGGCCGCGTGCTGTTCGATGGCGCATCAGCCGATCTGGCAGGCGATGATCGTGTGCTTGATGCCTATCTGGGGCGCCGCGGCAAGCATTGATGCTTGCCCGAAAGTCAGGCGGATGTGGTCACGCTTTACGCGGCGGTCTCGGTCACCTGGGTTTTGACGAATTGGGCGCGCAAATGCTCGCCACTGGTGGTCGCAGGAAAACGGGGTGCCTCACCATCTGCCACAGTGCCTGGCAGCGCGCTGACGGGAGCGTCGTAATTGGGGTTGTGGAAGAACACCAAGGATAATCTGCGACTGGCTTCCGCCTGGTCCGCGGGCGGATTGACCACGCGGTGCAGATTCGCGGCCCAACGCCCATTGGTCCAACGCGCCATCAATTCCCCGATATTGATGATGTAGCTATCGGGTGCGACTGGCACATCCACCCAGCGCCCGGCCTTGTTCATCACCTGCAGGCCGCCCGGCTTGGCTTCCGCCCGCAGAATGGTAAGGGAGCCGTAATCACAATGCGCGCCGGCGCGGAGCTGCCCTGGCTTGGGCGGCGCCTGCGGTGCGGGATAATTGCGCACACGCAGCCTGCTGATGTGACGATCAATCTTATCGGCAAAGAAATCCTCCGGCAGATCAAGCGCCAAGGCAAACAGCGCCATAAGGTCTTCCGCAAGCTGCCCCATGGCGCGGAAATACGCTTCATAGAGAGGTTGCAATTCGGCAGGTGCGGCGGGCCAAAGATTGGGATGGAAATGCTTGCCGGCTTGTGGCCCGTGGAAATAGGGATCGTCCGGTGGCACGTCCACCGGCCCGATCATCAAGCTTTCATTCAAGTCGCCCGGGACATCCACGCCCTGGCTGCGACCAACACTTTCCGCTTCCAGCGGGATATAGCCGCGCGTCACATCAGGCGCAGGGCGCAGCACGGCCATTTTTTCGGCCATGGGCAGATCGAAAAAAGCTTTGGATGCCGCTTGCACCCTTGCAATCAAGCCAGGGTCAACCCCATGGCCTGTGATGACGAGGAAGCCGATATCATTGATTGCCCGCCCAACTTCCTGTGCAAGGCGCTGCTTTATTGTGCTGTCGCCGCCCCTGAAAGCGGCGATATCAAGTATGGGAACTTCAAGCAGCATGGCGCAACCTCACGGAAAGGGCGATTTGGCGAAGATCGCCACCTTGCGCGATGCAGGAAGCTTGCCATGCGTTGGGGGGAGCCCGCTAACCTCCCCGCACTGCCATCAACTGCGCGCGCTCCGCCTCTGTTGCCGATACATCAACCGCGAGGGTTTCATCCTCAA
Organism: Roseomonas sp.; assembly: GCA_044235135.1. Taxonomy (GTDB): domain Bacteria; phylum Pseudomonadota; class Alphaproteobacteria; order Acetobacterales; family Acetobacteraceae; genus Neoroseomonas. The sequence goes on from JBIIIE010000228.1 coordinate 3,507, forward strand.
TCTCTCCGGTGAAGATCACGCCATAAATCGCGCGCGCCTTTTCGCGGCTTTCCCAACCTTCCAGCACATCATGCAGCACGCGGGCCGTATCGCGCGTCAGCGGGTCGCCATAGCCACCGCCAGAACTATCGCGCCCGCGCAGCGTCTGGCCCTTCTGTAGCGTGATCTGCACCACATTCGGCAACCGCGCGGCATCGCCATTGTTGCCCACCACCCAGGTTGCGCCAGGTGTTCCTGCCAAGCCTCCCACCACGCCGCGCGGTGGCGCATGCTGGCCATCGCAGGAAATCACGGCCGTGACGGGATTGCCGGTCGGCGTCAGTTCAATCTGTTGCGCTGGTGCGCCCCGATGCCGCCCAGCGCCGGCACTATCCTGCACCAATTCAAGCGCATTTACGCGAATGGGATGCTTGAGTTCATCCACTTCAACACTGTCTCGATACATGAGCCCGGCAATCACCGGAATGGCGTAATTCACCCAGCCATCAGCCACCGGCGAAGAAGGCCCACCATTGGTGGAAAGCATCATGCGATTGACGAAAGGCGCATCCGCGCGGCGATGATCCTTGCCGGAAATCACCGCCATGCCTGCACCAAGTCCTGTGCCGCCTTCACTCAACCCATGGCCATCGCCAAGCTGGGCGAAGGCCGATTGGGTGATATTGACAAGGCGTTCGGATACATTGGTGGTGGCGACCGAACAGGAATGTGGGAATTTCGGCGCGGCGACGACGCTTTCTTCGGCATAGGTGAAGCGCAGCCGGCGGAAACTGCCGGCATTGCGCGGCAGGTCCTTATCCAAGGCATTGAAGATGGCGCCAACAACCGCGGATGTCGCGGCACCAAGCGATGTATTCAGCCCGACATCAACACAAGGCGGATTATCGGAAAGATCGACATGGATCATCGCCTCATCCGGATCAATTTCGATCTTTACGGTCAATTCCAGGCCGCCTGGCAGAATGCCTTCCAGCGGATCGGATTTCCCCTTGTTCACCAGCCTTGCCTTTGGCATCCGGCGGATATTGTCGATCATGCGGCGTTCAGAATAATCGAACCAGTCGCGCATGAAACGTTTCACCGTCGGCACGCCATACTTGCCGCAGAACTCCTCAAGCCGCCGTTCTGCAACCCGGGCTGAGCCAAGCCCTGCAAGATAATCGCCATACCATTGGTCCGGCACGCGAATGCGCGCGCGGCACATGCGGACAATATCTTCAATATTGCGAAAATCGCGCTGAATGCGCACACCCGGAAATACCAGCGCACCTTCATGGTAAACATCGCGCGCCAGCACAAAATAACTGGACGGGATGGAATTGCCGATATCCGCCATGTGGCACTTGGCGACACTGGTAAAAAGATGCTCGCCTTCATAGAAAACCGGCACCATGAAGGTATGGTCCGCCGGGTGCGTATTGCCGCCATAAGGATCATTATCCAGATAGGCGTCGCCACGGCGGATATCCCCTGCGTGATAGCGCCGCATATTGGCGGTTTGGATATGACAGCCGAAAATATGCACTGGCAGCCCT
>JBIIIE010000229.1:0-5027 GCA_044235135.1 Roseomonas sp.
CCCTTCACGTTCCTCGTCCTCGGTCACGCGCAAACCAACAATGACATCGGTGATCTTGAGCAGGATCCAGGTGCCAATGGCGGTGAAGGCCATGGTGGCGGCAACCGCGATCACCTGCTTGATGAATTGATCCATCCCGCCTGAAAGGCCTTCCGGCGCCGCCGTGGTGGCGGAAAGCGGACCATAGGCCAGAAAGCCCACCAGCAAGGCGCCAACAATGCCGCAAACGCCATGCACACCAAAAGCATCAAGGCTGTCATCGTATTTCAGCGCATGCTTGAGCGCGGTGGCACCCCAATAGCCCGCCACACCAGCCACCAAGCCGATGATCAGCGCGCTGCCCGGCAGCACGAAGCCCGCCGCCGGCGTGATGGCGACCAGCCCCGAAACCGCGCCGGAAATCGCACCAAGCACGGAAGGTTTGCCCTTGCCGATCCATTCCGCCGCCAACCAGGACAGCACCGCCGCCGCCGCCGCGATTTGCGTGACCAGCATCGCCATGCCCGCCCGGCCACCGGAAGACCCAAGCGCAGAGCCGGCATTGAAGCCGAACCAACCCACCCACAGCAGTGCGGCACCAATCACCGCAAAGCCAAGGTTATAGGGAGATAGATTATCTGATCCATAACCAACCCGCTTGCCCAGCACGATGGCAGCGACAAGCCCCGCCACGCCGGCATTGATATGCACCACCGTACCGCCCGCGAAATCCAAAGCGCCGAGCGAGAAGATCCAGCCGTTCGGATGCCAGACCCAATGCGCCACCGGCGAATAGACCAGCAGCGTCCAAAGCCCGATAAACACCAGCAGCGCGGAAAACTTCATCCGATCCGCAACCGCGCCCGTGATCAGCGCCGCCGTGATCACCGCGAAGGTCATCTGGAAAGTCAGAAAGATCGATTCCGGAATAGTGGTGGCGACCGCCGCATCACCTGATCCGAGCGTGAAGGGCTTGTCCCAATTCTCGGCCAGGCCGCCCAGGAAGAAGCGGGAAAGATCACCGATCCAGGCATTGCCCTCACCAAAGGCAAGGCTGTAGCCCGCCACCATCCACAGCACGGACACCAGCGCGCAGATGGAAAAGGACTGCATCATGGTGGCCAGCACATTCTTCTTGCGCACCATGCCGGCATAGAACAGCGCAACACCGGGCACTGTCATCATCAACACGATCGCAGTGCTGATCAGCATCCAGGCGGCATCACCGGTATCCACCTTGGCTTCATCGCCAGCAAAGGCAGGTGCGGCGGCGAGGCCAAGAAAAGCCGCGGCCATCCCGCAGCGAGCAAGGAACCTCATGGGTTTTCCCTTCTTGTCAAATGTTGCGAAATTCGGGCTCACAGCGCGGATTCATCCGTCTCACCGGTGCGGATGCGCAAAGCGCGTTCCACATCCATGACGAAGATCTTGCCATCGCCGATCTTGCCGGTGCGCGCCGTATTGGCGATGGCTTCCACCACCGCATCCACCATCTCGGCCGGCACCGCCACTTCGATCTTCACCTTGGGCAGGAAGCTCACATGATATTCCGCGCCGCGGTAGATTTCCGTCTGGCCCTTCTGCCGGCCAAAGCCTTTCACTTCAGTCACCGTCAGCCCCTGCACCCCGAGCGGGGTCAGAGCCTCTCGCACCTCGTCGAGCTTGAAGGGCTTGATGACAGCCATCACAAGTTTCATCGCGCTTTCCGTTCCTCTCTCTGGGCGGGAACCGACCCCCGCATGAGATCAGGGTTTCCAAATCCCGTGCCAGCCAGACGGGGGGGAAATGTGCTACTTTTGGGCGATAGGCGCGGGCTTTCCGCCGATAAAGACGCCATCTGCCTAAATTGTGATCATTTCCTGGATGTGCGTTTTAGCGCTTGGTGCCCTCTGCCAGCCCCGGTAAACTGAGCGCATGAATGCTTCCCAGGATGTTGATGTTTGTGTGGTGGGCGCCGGCCCCGTTGGCGCCACCTTGGCCGCGCGCCTCGCGGGCGCGGGGGTCAGAACCGCGGTGGTTGATGCCGCGCCGCTGCCGCCCATGGAAATGCCGGCCTTTGATGGCCGCGCCTATGCCATTGCGCTGACCTCCAAGCGCTTGCTGGAAGCTGCTGGCGTCTGGGAAAGGCTGCCGGTGGACCCCTGCCCCATCCTTGGCATCCGGGTTGCCGATGGCAGACCGGGCGAGGCCCCCTCCCCCTTCTCGCTTCATTTCGACCATGCGGCGCTGGGCGAAGACCCCTTTGGCTGGATGGTGGAAGCTCGGTCACTCCGCATCGCGCTCAATGCCCATTTGCCGCAATTGGCCAATCTGACGGTCCATGCGCCGGCAAAAGCTGAGGTCACGCGGGATGCGGATGGTGCCACCATCACGCTTTCATCGGGTGCGAGCTTCCGCGCCAGGCTGGTGATCGGCGCCGAGGGGCGGGGTAGCCCGCTTCGGGCGCAGGCGGGCATTCCGGTTTCCCGGCTGGATTACCATTGCATGGGCATTGTCGGGTCCATCGCGCATGAAAAGCCACACCGCAACATGGCTTTGGAGCAATTCCTGCCCCATGGCCCCTTCGCGCAACTGCCCATGCCGGCTTTGCCCGAGCACCCGCATGTCAGCGCCATTGTCTGGACCGACAAGACCGCCATCGCTGAACGCTGCCTGGCCATGGATGATGCCGCCTATGGGCGGGAAATTGCGCGGCGCTTGGGCGGGCATTTGGGCTCAGTCAAACCCATTGGCCGGCGCTGGTCCTATCCGTTATCCGCCATGCATGCCGCGCGCTATGTGGACACAAGGCTGGCACTGGTGGGCGATGCGGCGCATGGCATTCACCCCATCGCGGGCCAGGGGCTCAATCTTGGCTTTCGCGATGTGGATGCGTTGGCGAGCTTGCTGATTGAAGCCGTGGCGCGTGGCGAAGACCCGGGCAATGCCGCGCTGCTGGCGCGCTATCAGGCGAAGCGCCGGCCCGATAGCCTGCTGATGCTGGGGGCGACCCATGCGCTGGAGAGGCTTTTCGCCAATGACATCGCCCCCATCCGTATCGCGCGCCGGCTTGGCATTGCTGCAGTGGACCGCATGCCGCGGCTCAAGAATTTCTTTGCGCGGCAAGCGATGGGGATGAATTCATCTGCGGGCGCCCTGATCGGGAGGTAAAAACCGCGTCATTCCACCAGCGATTGACGCGCCCGCCCGCAAGCCGCAATCCTGTTGCCCTTCAACGGATGAAAGGGTGATTTCGATGGACATGAACCGCCGGGCCTTGCTGCTGACCTCCGCCGCCTTGGCCGCCAATGTCGTGGCACCTGAAGCCGCTTTCGCGCAGGAACAACCGCGCCGGGGGGGCATCATGACAGTGCATTTCCCGACCGAACAGCGCATCCTGAACCCCAGCCTGCAGGCTTCCACCGGGGTCTATATTGTCGGTGGCAAAATCCAGGAACCGCTGGTGGATCTGGATGCCGCCGGTAATCCCGCGCCCTGCCTTGCGGAATCCTGGGAAGCGACGCCGGATGGCAAGACCATCACCTTCCGCCTGCGCCGCGGTGTCACCTGGCATGATGGGCGGCCTTTCACTTCGGCGGATGTGCAATTCACCGCCATGGAGATGTGGAAGAAGATCCTGAATTACGGCACCACGCTGCAATTGTTCCTGGATGCGGTGGACACGCCAGACGCGCATACCGCGGTCTTCCGCTACAGCCGGCCCATGCCGCTCAATCTGCTGCTGCGCGCCATCCCTGATCTTGGTTACATATCCGCAAAGCATGTTTATGAAGGCACGGATATTCGCCAGAATCCGGCGAATACCGCGCCAATGGGCACCGGGCCTTTCCGCTTCGTGCAATATGAACGCGGGCAATTCATCATCGCGGATCGCAACCCGAATTACTGGCGCAACAACCTGCCCTATCTGGACCGTGTGGTCTGGCGCGTGGTGACGGACCGTTCCGCCGCCGCGGCGCAGATGGAATCCGGCCAATTGCTCTTCAGCCCGTTTTCGGCGCTGTCCATCGCGGATTTCACGCGTCTTGGCCGCGACCCGCGCTTTGAAGTCACCACACGCGGCAATGAAGGCAATGCGCGCACGAATACGCTGGAATTCAATTTCCGTAACCCGATCCTAGCCGATATACGCGTGCGCCGCGCCATTGCGCATGCCTTGGACATTCCCTTCTTCATCGAAAACTTCCTTGGCCCCTTCGCCAAGGCTGGCACGGGGCCGATCCCGACAACCTCGCCCGATTTTTATCCGGCGAATATGCCGCAATACCCCTTCAACCGCACCCAGGCGAACCGCCTGCTGGATGAAGCCGGGCATCGCCGCGGCGCCGGCGGTGTGCGCTTCAATCTGCGGCTTAACCCTGCGCCTTGGGGCGAGGATATCGCGCTGTGGTCCACCTTCATTCAGCAATCCTTGAATGAGGTCGGCATTCGCGTTGAGATTGTGCGGCTTGATGCGGCCGGCTTCCTGCGGACCGTCTATAATGACTGGAATTTCGATCTGGCAACGGGTTGGCACCAGTATCGCAATGATCCTGCCGTTTCCACCACCGTCTGGTATCGTTCCGGACAGCCGCGCGGCGCACCCTGGACCAATCAATGGGGCTGGACGGATGACGAAACGGACCGCGTGATTGACGCTGCCGCCACCGAATTGGACCCCGCGCGGCGCAAGGCGCTCTATGCGGATTTCGTGCGCCGCGTGAATACGGAATTGCCGCTATGGATGCCGATTGAACAAATCTTCGTCTCCGTCATCAATAGGCGCCTGCGGAACCATTCCAATACGCCGCGCTGGGCTTCTTCATCCTGGCACGATCTTTGGCTCGCTTCCTGAAGCGCGCTTGATTTCTGATGCGGGTTTTTGGCCTCGCCGCGCGGCGATTGGCAGCGTCCTTGCCGACGCTGCTGATCATCCTGGCCGGCATGTTCCTGCTGCTGCAATTGGCGCCGGGCGATACCGTGGATGCGCTGATTGCGCAGATGGGTGGCGGTGGCGATGCCGCGCTGGCCGAGGAATTGCGCCGCTTCTACGGGCTTGATCTGTCCAT
>JBIIIE010000230.1:0-5000 GCA_044235135.1 Roseomonas sp.
AATCCCCATGCCCCAGGCCACAGAAGCCGCCACCAAGCGGCGCGGCAAAGCCAAAGCACCGTCCCTGTCGCGCGATGAAATGCTGCGCGCCTATCGCGACATGCTGCTGATCCGCCGGTTTGAGGAAAAGGCCGGCCAGCTTTACGGCATGGGGCTGATTGGCGGCTTTTGCCACCTTTATATCGGCCAGGAAGCGGTCGTGGTTGGCATGCAAATGTGCCTGAAGCCGGGGGATCAGGTGATCACCTCTTACCGCGATCACGGGCATATGCTGGCGACCGGCATGGAAGCCCGCGGCGTGATGGCGGAACTCACCGGGCGCATTGGGGGCTATTCCAAGGGCAAGGGTGGTTCCATGCATATGTTCAGCCGGGAGAAGGGCTTTTATGGCGGGCATGGCATCGTTGGCGCGCAGGCGTCACTCGGCAATGGGCTCGCCTTTGCCAATTGGTATCGGCAGGATGGCAGGGTGGCGCTCACCTATTTCGGCGAAGGTGCTTCCAATCAGGGCCAGGTGTTCGAAAGCCTGAACCTGGCGGCGCTGTTCAAGCTGCCCTGTGTTTTCATCATCGAAAACAATAAATACGGCATGGGCACGAGTGTTGATCGCGCTTCGGCTTCGCGTGATTTGTCGCAGAATGGCGCGCCCTGGGGCATCCCTGGTGAGCAGGTGAATGGCATGGATGTGGCCGCCGTGCGTGAAGCGGGCGAACGCGCCGTCGCGCATTGTCGCGCTGGCAAGGGGCCGTATCTGCTTGAGATGAAGACCTATCGCTATCGCGGCCATTCCATGTCGGACCCCGCGAAGTATCGCACCCGCGAAGAAGTGCAGAAAATGCGCGAAACATCGGATTGTATCGAGACCGCGCGCAAGGCGCTGCTGGATGATTTCGGCGTGACGGAGGCCGACCTCAAGGTGATTGATGATGAGGTGAAGGCGATTGTCCAGGACAGCGCCGATTTCGCGCAGGAAAGCCCAGAACCGCCGGAATCCGAATTGATGACCGATATTCTGGTGGAGGCGAATTGAGATGGGTGCCGTGATCCTGATGCCCGCGCTTTCCCCCACCATGACGGAAGGCAAGCTGGCCCGCTGGCTGAAAAAAACCGGCGACAAGGTGAAATCCGGCGAAGTGATCGCCGAGATCGAAACCGATAAGGCGACCATGGAAGTGGAAGCCGTGGATGAAGGCGTGCTGACCGCCATTCTGGTGCCGGAAGGCACGGAAAATGTCGCGGTGAATACGGCGATTGCCGAATTGGATGGCGGTGCCGGCAGCGCGAAGGCCGCGCCCGCGCCTGTGGCAGCGCCCGCGCCCGTGGCTGCCCCTGCCCCTGCATCTGTGCCCGCCGCACCACGCGCTGCAACGCCCGAGAAGGATTGGGGCCCGACCAAGACCATCACGGTGCGCGAAGCCTTGCGCGATGCCATGGCGGCGGAAATGCGCGCCGATGCGGATGTGTTCCTGATTGGCGAAGAAGTCGCGCAATACCAGGGCGCCTATAAGATCAGCCAAGGCCTGCTGGAAGAATTCGGCCCGCGTCGCGTGATGGATATGCCGATCACGGAACATGGTTTCACCGGCATGGCGGTGGGCGCGGCCTTTACCGGCCTGAAGCCCATTGTGGAGTTCATGACCTTCAACTTCTCCATGCAGGCGATTGACCAGATCATCAATTCCGCCGCCAAGACGCTGTATATGTCTGGCGGACAGCTCGGCTGCCCCATCGTGTTCCGTGGGCCGAATGGCGCGGCTTCGCGCGTCGCGGCGCAGCATTCGCAATGCTATGCTTCCTGGTATGCGCATTGCCCGGGCTTGAAGGTTGTTGCGCCCTGGTCCGCCGCTGATGCGAAGGGGCTGCTGCGCGCTGCCATCCGCGACCCCAATCCGGTGATCGTGCTGGAAAATGAAATCCTTTATGGGCAGAGCTTTGAATGCCCAACTGCGGATGATTTCGTGCTGGATATCGGTAGGGCAAAGGTGGAACGCGAAGGCAGTGATGTGACCATCGTTGCTTTTTCCATCATGGTTGGCATGGCGATGCAGGCGGCGGAAAGGCTTGCCGAACAGGGGATCAGTGCAGAGGTGATCAATCTGCGCTCCATCCGGCCTTTGGATACGGAAACCATCGCGGCTTCCGTGCGCAAGACCAATCGCCTGGTGACGCTGGAAGAAGGCTGGCCCTATGCCGGCATTGGCGCGGAGGTTGCCATGCAGATCATGGAAACCGCCTTTGATCATTTGGATGCGCCGCCGGTGCGCGTGACGGGCCTGGATGTGCCCATGCCTTATGCCGCCAATCTGGAAAAACTCGCGCTGCCGCGCCTGGAACAGGTGGTGGAAGCGGCGCGCAGCGTGACCTATCGCCGGTAAGGGAGAAGCACCATGGCCACGAATATTCTGATGCCCGCGCTTTCGCCCACCATGACGGAAGGCAATCTGGCGCGTTGGCTGAAGCAGGAAGGCGACCGGATCAAGGCCGGCGATGTGATCGCGGAAATCGAAACCGATAAGGCGACGATGGAAGTGGAAGCGGTGGATGAGGGTATTCTGGGCCGCATCCTGGTGCCTGCCGGCACGCAAGCCGTGAAGGTGAATGATGTGATCGCCGTGCTGGTGGAAGCGGGTGAGGCCGTGCCGGCCGCAGGTGCTGCGCCAAAAGCCGCCGCGCCTGAACCCGCCGCTGCCCCGGCGCCGGTTGCGGCACCTGTTGCCGCACCTGCATCGGGTGATCGCGTTTTCGCAAGCCCACTCGCGCGGCGCATGGCGGCGCAGGCTGGCGTGGATATCAGCAAAATCGCCGGTTCCGGCCCCAATGGGCGGATCGTAAAGGCGGATGTGGATGCGGCGCTGTCGCGTGGCCCTGCACCTGTCGCTGCTGCCGCGCCCTCAGCCGCGCCAGCGCCTGCCGCCGCCCCGCGCCCTGCCGCGCCGGTGGCGATTACCGCGCCGCATACCGCCGTGCCGAATAGCAGCATGCGCAAGGTGATTGCGCGCCGCCTTTCCGAATCCAAGGCGACCATCCCGCATTTCTATGTCAGCGCTGATGTGGAAATTGATGCGCTGCTGAAAATCCGCGCTGATTTGAATGCGCGTAGCCCGAAGGATGGCCCCGGCGCCTATAAGCTTTCGGTCAATGATCTGGTGATCAAGGCAACCGCGGTGACTTTGCGTCGCTTCCCGAATGTGAATGCGATGTGGACCGAAGATGCCATTCTTCAATTGCATGATGTTGATATCTCGGTCGCGGTTTCCATCCCGGATGGGCTGATCACGCCGATTGTGAAAAACGCCGACATCAAAGGCCTGGCCGCCATCAGCAATGAAATGAAGGACCTCGCCGCGCGGGCCAAATCCGGCAAGCTGAAGCCGGAAGAATTCCAGGGCGGCGGTTTTTCCATCTCCAACATGGGCATGTATGGCGTGAAGGATTTCGCCGCCATCATCAATCCTCCCCAGGCCGGTATCCTTGCCGTTTCCGCCGGCGAACAGCGCCCGGTGGTGAAGAATGGCGCGCTTGCTATCGCCACTGTCATGACGCTCACGCTTTCCGTGGATCATCGCGTGATTGATGGCGCTTTGGCGGCGGAATTCCTGCAAGCGCTCAAGCGCAATATCGAGGATCCGCTGAGCCTGATGCTCTGATGGCTAAGGGCTTCACGCTACGCGATGCCACGCCGGCCGATGTGCCGGTGGTTGTGCATTTCGTGCGTGCTTTGGCAGAATATGAAAAGCTGCTGCATGAGGCGAAGGGGACAGAAGCTGATTTCGCCGCCGCGCTTTTTGGTGAAACGCCGCGCGCCGCTGCCATCATCGCGGAAGCGGAGGGCAAAGCGGTTGGCCTTTGCATCTGGTATCGCACCTTTTCCACCTTCACCGCGCGCCATGGCATTTGGGTGGAGGATATTTTTGTGGAGCCCACCTATCGAGGACAGGGCATTGCCCGCGCCATTTTCAAGCGGCTGGCGCGGCAGGTGAAGGATGAAGGCGGCGCAAGGCTTGAATGGAATGTGCTGGATTGGAATGAGCCCGCCATTGGCGCCTATCGCGCCATGGGTGCGCGCGGGCTTGATCAATGGACCATGCAACGTGTTGACGGCGCGGCGCTTGATCGCCTGGCCGAATAGAGGAAGGAGCCTGAGACATGGCTGAGGCATTTGATCTGGTGGTAGTCGGCGGCGGGCCTGGCGGCTATGTCGCGGCCATTCGCGCCAGCCAATTGAAGATGAAGGTCGCGCTGGTGGAGCGTGAAAACCTTGGCGGCATTTGTCTGAATTGGGGCTGCATCCCAACCAAGGCGCTGCTGCGTGCTTCCGAAATCAACCACATGCTGCATAGCCTGGATGCCTATGGCTTCGCCGCCGATAATATCCGCTTTGATTTCGCGAAAGTGGTGAAGCGCTCGCGCGGCGTGGCGGGGCAGCTTTCCGGCGGCGTCAAGCATTTGTTGCGCAAGAACAAGGTCACGGTATTTGATGGCCATGGCAAGCTTGCTGGCGCTGGCAAGGTTGCGGTGACCAAGGATGGCAAGCCGGTGGCGGAACTCACGGCCAAGCACATCATTCTGGCCACCGGTGCGCGGGCGCGCGTGCTGCCGGGGATTGAACCGGATGGCAAGCTGATCTGGTCCTACCGCGAAGCCATGACAGCGCCGGCGCTGCCAAAGCGGCTGATCGTGATCGGGTCTGGTGCGATTGGGTCTGAATTTGCGTCCTTCTATCGCAATATGGGCGCGGAAGTGACTTTGATTGAAGCGATGGATCGCATTCTGCCGGTCGAGGATGCCGAGGTTTCCACATTCGTCCATAAGGCGTTCGAAAAACAGGGCATGAAAGTGCTGGTCGGCGCCAAGTTGCAAGGCGTGCGCAAGGAAGGCGATGCGATTGCCGCCATTGTGGAAGCCGGCGGCAAGGTGACCGAGATCAAGGCGGATCGGCTGATCAGCGCGGTTGGCATTGTCGGCAATGTCGAAGACCTTGGGCTGGAAGGCACCAAGAT
>JBIIIE010000231.1:0-4994 GCA_044235135.1 Roseomonas sp.
CATTGTGGGTGAAAGCGGCTGCGGCAAATCCACGCTCGGGCGCGTCATGTTGCGGCTGATCGAACCCGATAGCGGTTCGGTGCGCTTTGCTGGTGAGGATCTGGCCAGCCTTTCGCCTGCCGCCTTGCGTGCGCGCAGACGCGATATGCAGATCATTTTCCAGGATCCCTTTGGCAGCCTTGATCCCCGCATGACGGTCGCGCAAGCCATCGCTGAACCGCTCCGCCTGCATCGCGTGGTGCCGCGCAATCAGGAAGCGGCGCGCGTTGCCGAATTGCTGACGCGCGTTGGCTTGCGCCCGGAAAATGCCGGGCGATGGCCGCATGAATTTTCGGGCGGGCAGCGCCAGCGCATCGCGATTGCGCGCGCGCTTGCCAGCAATCCGCGGCTGATCATTGGCGATGAACCTGTCAGCGCGCTCGATGTTTCCGTGCAGGCGCAGGTGATCAACCTGCTGCGTGATCTGATCCGCGATTTGCGCCTGACCTTTGTATTGGTGAGCCATGATCTTGGCGTGGTGCGCCATGTCGCGGACCGCGTAGCAGTGATGTATCTGGGCCGCATTGTGGAGGAAGGCCCGGCGGAGGCCGTGCTGGGCGCGCCGCGCCATCCCTATACGCGCGCCCTTGTCGCAGCCATGCCGGGCGCGCAGACGAAAACACCGCCCCTGGAAGGCGATGTGCCGAGCCCGATCGCGCCGCCATCCGGTTGCCGCTTCCATACGCGCTGCGCTTTTGCCGCCGAACGCTGCCGCGCCGAAACGCCACAGCTTGAAGGCACCGGCCACGCTGTCGCTTGTCATTTTGCCGCAACCCTGCCGCCACAAGCTGAGCGCCTTGCCGCGCTTGGCGGTGGAGAAAGGCTCGCGCGCTTGCAATCTTTTTTCCGGGGCAATGCCCCGTCAGCCGACAGAATGGGAGAACACGCATGAAAACCACGATCCGCGCGGCGCTTGCCGCCTTTGGCGTGCTGGCTATCGCAGCTTCACCCGCCAGCGCGCAGAATCTGCGCATTGCGCTGAAGGAAGACCCTGACATTCTGGACCCGACTTTGTCGCGCACCTTTGTCGGGCGCATTGTCTATGCAGCACTTTGCGACAAGCTTTTCGACATCAATGAAAAGCTGGAAATCGTGCCGCAATTGGCCACCGGCCATCGCTGGGAAGACCCCCGCAGCCTGATCATCACTTTGCGCGAAGGCGTGCGCTTCCACGACAATGAAGTGATGGATGCGGAAGCGGTGAAGTATTCGCTGATGCGCCATTTGACCCTGCAAGGCAGTTTCCGCCGCAGCGAAATCGCCGATATGGAAGCGATCGAAGTGGTGGACCCACGCACTATCCGCATTCGCCTGAAGGGGCCATCGGCTTCCTTCCTGGCGGCGCTGACGGATCGCGCCGGCATGCCCGTCAGCCCCAAGGCAGCCGAAGCGCTGGGGCGGAATTTCGGCACGCGCCCGGTATGTGCGGGGCCATTTCGTTTTGTGGAACGCGTGGCGCAGGAACGCATTGTGGGTGAACGCTTTCCCGAATACTGGGATGCGCGGAATGTCCATATTGCGCGCGTGACCTATCTGCCCATTCCGGACAACACTGTCAGGCTGGCCAATCTGCAATCCGGCGCGGTGGAATTTGCCGAACGCATGGAACCCGATGACATCAAGACCATCCAGCGCAACCGCAATCTGCGCGCCGTTGCGGTGGATGAGCTTGGCTATCAAAGCATCAGCATCAATACCGGCAATGGCGAACGGGCCAATACGCCCTTTGGTCGCGATGCACGCATCCGCCGCGCCTTTGAATTGGCGATTGATCGCGCCGCGGTGAACCAGGTGGTTTATGAAGGCATGTATGTGCCAACCCGCCAGCCTTTCCCGCCAGCCAGCCCTTTCCATGTGCGCGATTTCCCACCCACCACGCGCGACCTGGCGCGCGCGCAAGCACTGCTGCGTGAAGCGGGTGCAACGCTGCCGATCGCCGTTGAAATGACCGTGCCGAATAACCCTGATCTGCGTCAGGTGGGCGAGGTCATTCAGGCCATGGTCAAGGAAGCGGGTTTCGACCTGCGTCTGCGCGCCATGGAATTCGCCTCATCCCTGCAGGCCGCGGCGCGGGGCGAGTTCGAGACCTATCTGGTCGGCTGGTCTGGCCGCACCGATCCGGATGGCAATATCTTCAGCTTCACGCGCACCGGCGGCGGGCAGAATGATGGCCGCTATTCCAATGCGGAAGTGGACAAGCTGTTGGATGAAGCCCGCACGGAATTGGATTTGGCCAAGCGCCAGGCGCTATACGCGCGCGCCGCGCGCATCGCCTATGGAGAGGATGTGCACCGCATCTATCTTTGGCACCGCAAGAATATCATGGCCCATAGCGCACGGCTTTCCGGCTATCGGCCCATTGCCGATGGGCTGGTGCGGCTGCAAGGCATGCGGTTGCAGTAAGCTTCATGTGGGTCTGGCTTCTCAGGCGGATTGGGCAGGTTCTGCCCACGCTTTTCATCCTCTCCATCCTGATCTTCGGGCTGCAGCAATTGATGCCCGGCGATCCGGCGCTGATCCTGGCAGGGGAAGAACGCGGCGATCCGCAGGTGCTGGCGCAAATCCGTGCGGAGCTCAGGCTTGATCGGCCGATCCATGAGCAATATTTCTATTGGATCGGCAATGTGCTGACGGGTGATTTCGGCTTTTCCTGGCGCATTAGGATGCCCGTCAGCCAATTGATTCTGGATAAGCTGCCCGTCACCGCGCAGCTTGCTGCCATGGCCTTCATCATCGCGGTGCTGATCGGCGTGCCGGCGGGCATTCTTTCCGCCGTCAGGCGCGACAGGCCCGCGGATTGGGTGGCGAATGGCATTGCGCTATTCGGCATTTCCACGCCGAATTTCTGGCTCGGCATTATGATGATCCTGTTCTTCAGCGTGGAATTGGGCTGGCTGCCGCCATCGGGCTATGTGCCGCTGACCGAGGATTTCTGGCAATCCATCGCGACAACCATCATGCCGGCTTTCGTTTTGGGCACAGGCGTTGCTTCCGTTTTGATGCGCCATACGCGTGCGGCGATGCTGACCGCGCTGTCGCAGGATTATGTGCGCACGGCGCGCGCCAAGGGGCTGCGCGAACGCGTGGTTGTTTGGAAACATGCGCTGAGGAACGCGCTGATCCCCGTGGTGACTTTGGGGGCGATTGAATTTGGGCGATTACTGGCCGGCGCGGTGCTGACCGAACAGATCTTTACCATTCCAGGCTTTGGCAAGCTGATTGTGGATGCCGTGTTCAACCGCGATTACCCGGTGGTGCAGGGTGTGGTGTTGGCAACGGCCTTGATCTTCGTTTTGCTCTCCCTGGTCGCGGATTTGCTCTATATGGCCATCAATCCAAGGCTGCGTCAGGCATGAACGCGCCGGCCATCACCATGGGCGAAAGCCCCGCGCGCCGCGCGCTGAAGCGCTTCTTTCGCCACAAGCTTGCTGTCTTTGGCCTGGTGGTGGTGATTGCCTTTGTGCTGATCGCGATCCTGGCGCCCTTCATCGCGCCTTACGATCCGCTGCAAACAAGCTGGAGCCGCATCCGCAAACCCCCATCTGCCGAACATTGGTTCGGCACGGATGAAAATGGCCGCGATGTGTTATCGCGCGTCATTTGGGGCGCGCGGGCTTCGCTGATGGCGGGCGTGATTTCCGTGCTTGGCGCGATATTCATCGGCGTGCCGCTTGGCTTGCTCGCGGGGTTGATCGGTGGCTGGGTGGATGCGCTGATCTCACGCGTGGCGGATGCCATGCTGTCTGTGCCCTTCCTGATTCTGGCGATTGCGCTGGCTGCCTTTCTGGGGCCGGCGCTTGAAAACGCCATGCTCGCCATTGCCATCACCGCATCGCCGGTTTTCGTGCGGCTTTCGCGCGGTATGGCGCTTGATGCCAAATCCACCGATTGGGTGGAAGCCGCACGCGCGCTGGGCAATCCGCCCTGGCGGATCGGCCTTGTGCATGTGCTGCCCAATATCATCCCGCCCTTGCTGGTGCAGGCAAGCCTTGCCATTGCGGAAGCGATCATTGCCGAGGCATCGCTTTCCTTCCTGGGGCTTGGGCAGCAACCGCCGGCACCATCCTGGGGGTCCATGCTGAATAGCGCGCAACGGTTTTTGACTCAGGCGCCCTGGCTTTCCATCATGCCAGGGTTGGCGATTTTCGTGGTGGTGCTCGCCTTCAATCTGGTGGGCGATGGGCTGCGCGATGCGCTGGACCCAAGGGCGGATCGGAAGTGATGGAAATACGCGGCGCGCCTGGGCATTTGCCGCGCGGGCGGCGCATTTATGCCATTGGCGATATCCATGGCACGCTGCCGCAACTCCGCGATCTGCACACGCAAATCGCCGAGGATTTGCGCTGCCGCCCCGTGGCTTCCGCCATGCTGATCCATCTGGGCGATTACGTGGATAAGGGGCCGGAATCACGCGGCGTGGTGGATTATCTTTCGCAAGGTGATCCCATTCCCGGCCTGCCGACGCTACATCTGATGGGCAATCATGAGGAAACCATGCTGGGTGCGCTTTCGGGCGATGGCGCGGCGGCAGCGGATTGGCTCTGGGGCGGGGGCAGGGCGAGCCTTGAGTCCTGGGGTGTGGCGCCCGATGCACCGCGCGAGACTTGGGCCGATGCCATCGCGCCCCATCAGCGCCGCTTCCTGCGTGATTTGGCGCTATGGCATGAGGAAGGCGGGTATCTATTCGTCCATGCCGGGATTCGCCCTGGTGTCGCGCTGGAAGACCAATCGCGCGAGGATTTGCTCCGCATCCGGCATGATTTTCTGAACAGCCCGCGCGATCATGGGCATGTGGTGGTGCATGGGCATACGGCGGGCTTCATGCCCGTGGTGCGGGAGAACCGCATTTGCATTGATACCGCCGCCTGGTCCGGCGGGGGGCTGACGGCGGTGATGTTGGAAGGGGAAAGCCTCGCGTTTTTGCAGGCGAAGTAAACTTTGGATTACTGATTTTC
>JBIIIE010000232.1:0-4991 GCA_044235135.1 Roseomonas sp.
GCAGCGCGTCATCACGGTTTTGATGAGCGGGCCAATATTCTTATCCTTCACCGCCCGCTTGGCTTCGCCGTAACGCGATTTGTCATGACCATAGGCATAGGCCTGGTCCTGCAAATCACACTCACCGCCCTGGTCGCAAATCGGGCAATCCAGCGGGTGATTGATCAGCAGAAATTCCATCACGCCACGCCGCGCATTGCGCACCACGGGTGTGTCCGTGAAAACCTTCATCCCATCCATGACAGGATAGGCACAGGAAGCGACAGGCTTTGGCGCCTTTTCCACTTCCACCAGGCACATGCGGCAATTGCCGGCGACGCTCAGGCGTTCATGATAGCAGAAGCGCGGAATTTCCTTCCCCGCGGCTTCGCAGGCTTGCAGCACGGAAGACCCATTCGGGACTTCCACTTCAATGCCATCAACCGTGACCTTCGCCATGGCGCTTACTCCGCCGCCTGCGGCAGCGCGTGGCGCCGCTTGTAATCGCGAATGCGTTCTTCCATCAGCGGGCGGAAATGCCGGATCAAGCCCTGCACCGGCCAAACACCGCCATCGGCAAGCGCGCAGATCGTATGGCCCTCAATGCGGCGCGTGACGTTTTCCAGCACGTCAATTTCCTCAATCTCCGCATTGCCTTCCACCATGCGGTCCATCATGCGCTTCTGCCAGCCCATGCCTTCACGGCAGGGCGTGCATTGGCCGCAGCTTTCATGCTTGTAGAAGGCCGCAAGGCGCGCAATCGCCTTGATCACATCGGTGGATTTGTCCATCACGATTACGCCCGCCGTGCCAAGGCCTGAGCGATGTTCGCGCAGCGCATCAAAATCCATCAGCACATCATCGCAAATATGCTTGGGCAGCAGCGGCGTGGAAGAACCACCCGGAATGACACACAGCAAATTATCCCAACCGCCGCGCACGCCACCGGCGTAGCGTTCAATCAGCTCGCGCATCGGGATGCTCATTTCCGCTTCGACATTGCAGGGATTGTTCACATGGCCCTGGATGCAGAAAACCTTGGTGCCCGAATTCTTGGGCCGCCCGAAGGAAGCAAACCACTCCGGCCCGCGACGCAGAATTTCCGGCACCACCGCGATGGTTTCAACATTATTCACCGTGGTCGGGCAGCCATAAAGCCCAACGGCGGCCGGGAATGGCGGCTTCAGCCGCGGCATGCCCTTCTTGCCTTCCAGGCTTTCGATCAACGCGGTTTCTTCGCCGCAAATATATGCGCCGGCGCCGCGATGCACATACAAATCGAAATCCCAGCCCGATCCCGCCGCATTCCGCCCGAGCAAGCCGGCATCATAGGCTTCCTGAATGGCGGCTTCGAGGATAACGCTTTCGTTGTAGTATTCACCGCGAATATAGATATAGCCGGTATGCGCCCCCATCGCGAAACCCGCGATCAGGCAGCCTTCGATCAGCGTATGCGGATCGTGGCGGATGATATCACGATCCTTGCAGGTGCCGGGTTCGGATTCATCCGCATTGACCACCAGATAGGAAGGTCGGCCATCGGATTGCTTCGGCATGAAGGACCATTTCATGCCGGTCGGGAAACCCGCGCCGCCTCGGCCACGCAGGCCGGAATTCTTCACCTCTTCAATTACCGTATCGCGCCCACGCGCAATGATAGCGGCTGTGCCATCCCAATTGCCGCGCATCCGCGCCGCAGCAAGATTCCAAGGCTGACGGCCATAGAGGTTCTGGAAAATCCGGTCCTTATCTTGAAGGGCCATTTCAGCCTTCTCCTCGCCCGGTCAATACGGTTTGCTCTCCGGCAGGCGCGCTGGCCTGGCGGCCAATGGCGCTACCAGGCTTTGGCCTTTCGCCGCGCTTGAAGGCCTCAAGCAGCTTCACCGTGCTCTCATAATCAAGGTCTTCGTAGTAATCATCGTCAATTTGCAGGATCGGCGCATTCACGCAGGCGCCCAGGCATTCCACTTCCGTCAGCGTGAACAACCCATCCGCGCTGGTATCGCCAACGCCCTTCAAGCCGCCAGCATCCTTGCAGGCGCGCAGCACATCATCCGAACCGCGCAACATGCAGGGCGTGGTGCCGCAAAGCTGCAAATGATGCCGCCCGATCGGCTTCATGTTGAACATGAAATAGAAGGTCGCCACTTCGTAAACGCGGATCGGCGGCATGGAAAGCCGCGCCGCGATCACATCCATCGCAACGCGCGGCACCCAGGCGCTGCCGGTCAGCCGCCCCATTTGGCGCTGCGCGACATAAAGCAGCGGGATCACCGCACTCGCCTGCTTGCCTTCCGGGTAGCGCTTCAGAATGGTTGCGATCTTCGCTTCGCTTTCGGCATCGAAAGCAAAGCTTTCAGGTTCCTTGTGGGCTGGCGCGCTCACCGGTCAATTTCCCCAAAGACGATATCAAGAGAACCAATGACGGAAACCGCATCCGCCAACATATGCCCTTTTGAAAGCACCTCCATCGCCTGCAAATGCGCGTAACCAGGTGCGCGGATTTTGCAGCGATAAGGCTTGTTCGTACCATCCGCGACCAGATAGACGCCGAACTCACCCTTCGGCGCTTCCACCACGGAATAGGTGGAACCCGCCGGCACGTGATAGCCTTCCGTGTAGAGCTTGAAGTGATGGATCAGCGCTTCCATGGATCGCTTCATCTCTCCGCGTTGCGGCGGCGCGATCTTATTGTCCATCAGCTTGATCGGGCCCGGCTTCATCTGCTTCAGGCATTGATCAATGATCTTCAGGCTTTCACGCATTTCCAGCATGCGGACCAGATAACGATCATAGCAATCGCCACGCGTTCCGACCGGCACATCAAATTCCATCCGGTCATAGACATCGTAAGGCTGGCTTTTCCGCAAATCCCAGGCGCAGCCGGAAGCACGCAGGCAAGGCCCGCTGAAGCCCCAAGCCATGGCCTGCTCCGCGCTCATCACCCCAATATCCACGGTGCGCTGCTTGAAGATGCGGTTTTCCGTCAGCAGCCCTTCCAGATCCTTGAGGAAATCCGGGAACTTCTTGGCCCAGGCAGCGATCTTGTCTTCCAGCCCCGCTGGCAAATCTTTAGCCACCCCACCGGGACGGAAGTAATTCGCGTGGTAATGGCTGCCGGACACCGCCTCATAAAATTCAAGCAAAGTCTCGCGCTGTTCAAAACCCCAAAGCGCCGGCGTGATCGCGCCGCAATCCAGCGCATAGGTGGTGATATTCAGCAAATGGTTCAGCACGCGCGTCAATTCGCTGAACAGCACGCGGATATATTGCGCGCGTTCCGGCGCTTCGATCCCCAAAAGCCTTTCGGTGCCGAGAGCAAAAGCATGCTCCATGCACATCGGGCTCACGTAATCCAGCCGATCGAAATAGGGCAGCGCCTGAATATAGGTTTTGTGTTCGATCAGCTTTTCGGTGCCGCGATGGAGCAAGCCAATATGCGGATCGGCGCGTTCCACCACCTCACCCTTCATTTCCAGGATCAGTCGCAACACGCCATGCGCAGCGGGGTGCTGAGGGCCGAAATTGATGGTGTGGCTGTCGCCTTCAATGGTGTGGCGGACCGTCTCGGGCTGATCACCCGCAATGGCGATTGCCTGGCTTTGGCTCATGCCGGCCCCTCCAGACGGTTCAGATGCACTTTCTCATCCCCGGGCAGCGTGGTCATGCCTTCCCAGGGGCTTAAGAAATCAAAGCTGCGGAAATCCTGTTGCAGCGTGACGGGCTGATAAACCACGCGCTGCTGTTCGGAATCATACCGAACTTCCACATGCCCGGTGAGTGGGAAATCCTTCCGCAGCGGATGGCCTTCAAAGCCGTAATCCGTCAGTAGCCGGCGCAAATCCGGCTGGCCCGCAAAGACCACGCCATACATGTCCCAGGTTTCACGCTCATACCAAGTCGCACTCGGCCAAATATCAGCAACGGAAGGCACGGGCGCCACACCATCCGTTGTCACCACCACGCGGATGCGGCGGTTCTCGGCCAGGCTCAGCAGATTATAGACAACCTCAAAACGCTCAGCGCGTTCCGGCCAATCCACGCCGCAAATATCCATGCATTGTTCAAAGGAAAAACGCGGATCGTCGCGCAGCAGCAGCATCAGCGGCAGCAACTGATCGCGATTGGCATGCACCGCCAATTCCGCCCCGCCGCGCACCAGATCAAAGCCAGTGACAGCACCCTGCGGCGCCGCAGCCGCAATCGCCGCACCCAGCAGCTTCAACGGATTTTCAGCAACCGCTTCGACGGTTTCCGGCACTTGCTCAGCCACGGAGGATCGTCCCTGTCCTGCGGATTTTCTTCTGCAATTGCAGAATGCCATAGACCAGCGCTTCAGCGGTTGGCGGGCAGCCCGGCACATAGATATCCACCGGCACCACACGGTCGCAGCCGCGCACCACGCTATAGGAGTAATGGTAATACCCGCCGCCATTGGCGCAGGACCCCATGGAAATCACCCAGCGCGGCTCAGACATCTGATCGTAAACCTTGCGCAAGGCCGGCGCCATTTTGTTCGTAAGCGTGCCGGCCACAATCATCACATCCGATTGCCGGGGCGAGCCACGCGGAATGATGCCGAAGCGGTCCAAATCATAGCGCGCCATATAGGCATGGATCATCGGCACCGCGCAGCATGCCAGGCCGAAGGTCATCGGCCAAAGGCTGCCCGTGCGCGCCCAATTCACCACCTTGTCCAGATTGGCGACGACGAAACCCTTTTCGGTGATTTCGTCACTCACTGCCTTCACCACCGCGTCCTGCGCGGCGCCGGGTGGCAATGCCTGCTTGTTCCAGGAAAGTTCGGAAGCGCCGCTCATCTCATTCCCAATCCAGCGCGCCTTTGCGCCATTCATAGACAAAGCCAATGGTCAGCACGAAAAGAAACGCCATCATGGACCCGAAGCCGAGCCAACCTATGTCGCCCAGCGACACTGCCCAGGGAAACAGGAAGGCCACTTCCAAATCGAAGATGATAAAAAGAATCGCCACCAGATAGAAGCGCACATCGA
>JBIIIE010000018.1:0-17197 GCA_044235135.1 Roseomonas sp.
CATTCGTTGAGTGGAATGGCTATTGCATGAACGAGGCATCGCCCCATAATCCTGAGCCGCCTTCGCCCGATGCCTTGCCGGGCAACAGGCTACGTGAACCGGCAGTAGCGGAATCC
This sequence comes from Roseomonas sp., assembly GCA_044235135.1. Taxonomy (GTDB): domain Bacteria; phylum Pseudomonadota; class Alphaproteobacteria; order Acetobacterales; family Acetobacteraceae; genus Neoroseomonas. Next base: position 117 of record JBIIIE010000018.1, read on the forward strand.
ACAAGCCGCGCCTTGGTGCGGGTGTCGCAGCCGGATCTGCTGCGCCATGCCCAATTGGAAAAATCGCGCGGTCGCCTGCTGCTGGCGGCTTTTGGTTTTTTGGTGCTGTTTGGCTCGGTGGCGGTGAAGCTTTCACTTGCAACTGTTTTCGACCCGGCCGAGCCCAAACGCGCGGCCATGCTTTCCCGCCCCCCTGCGCCGCCGGCAGAAACGCCCGTCTCACGCGCGGCAGTGACGGATCGCAATGGCGAAGTGCTCGCGGTTTCGCTGCCCATGACGGCGCTTTATGCCAATCCAAGCCAGATTGATGATCCCACCGAAGCTGCCGACAAGCTACGCCGGGTGTTGCCGCAGCTTGATCGCGAAAGGCTTATCGCGCGGCTGACTGGCGAACGCCAATTCGCCTATATCGCCCGCGCGCTGACGCCGCGCGAAATGCAGGCGGTGAATAATCTCGGCGTGCCGGGCGTATATTTTCAGGATGCGGAGCGCCGCGTTTTCCCGCAAAGCCGCACTGCTGCGCATATCATCGGTGGTGTGGATGTGGACGGCAATGGCATTGCCGGTGTCGAGAAATATTTCGACGAAAGGCTGCGCACGTTGCGCCGCGATCCGTTGCGGCTTTCACTTGATATCCGTGTGCAACTGGCTTTGCGCGATGCCGTGCAGCACGCGATCACTGATTTCAACGGTATTGGCGGCGCCGGCGTGGTGATGGATGTCCATACGGGCGAGGTTCTCGGCATGGTGAGCCTGCCCGATTATGACGCAAATGATGTTGGTGCCGCCACCGCGGATGAGCGCTTCAATCGCGTGACGGTGGGCGTTTATGAACCGGGCTCCACCTTCAAGCTGCTGACCGCTGCCATGGCGCTCGATCTTGGTACAGTGCAGACATGGAGTGGCTATGACGCTTCGCGCCCCATCCGCGTGGGGCGGCATGAAATCAATGATTTTCGCGGCAAGAATCGCTGGCTGGCCCTGCCTGAGATCATCGCCTATTCGTCCAATCTGGCATCGGCGCATATGGCCGCCGCAGTGGGGCCGGCGCGGCATCGTGAATTCATGCAGCGCATGGGCATGACATCGCGCCTGACAATCGAAATTCCAGAAACCGCCCTACCGCTGGTGCCGGGGCAGAAGAATTGGCGCGAATTGAACACTATGACCATTGGCTTTGGCCATGGCATTTCCGTGACACCTTTGCATGTCGCGACTGCAGGCGCGACCCTGGTGAATGGCGGCATTCTGCGCCAACCCACGATTCTGGCGCAGCCGCCCGGTGTTGAACGCGAAGGTATCCGAGCAATTGACCCGCGCACTTCGGAGAATCTGCGGCGGTTGATGCGGTTGGTGGTGACCGATGGCTCCGGCAAGGGTGCTGAGGTGCCGGGCTATTTCGTTGGCGGCAAGACTGGCACCGCGCAAAAGACCGGGCCGCGCGGTGGCTATCTTGAAAACAAACGCATCGCAGCCTTCATCGGCGCCTTTCCCATGCAGGCGCCGCGCTATTCAATTTATGTGATGGTGGATGAACCCAAGCCCAATGCCCGCAGCCATGGTTTCGCGACTGCAGGTTGGGTGGCGGCGCCGGCCGCGAATATCGTGATTTCGCGCATTGCGCCCATTCTGGGCATGTTGCCGGAAACGTCCACACCTGAGATTCAGCGCGCTATCGCCATGCCGATGAATGGGCGCGGCGTGCCAGGCGCGGCACCGCCGCCCGCGACACCGGCGGCCAATCGTCCCCCACAGCGCCAAACAACTGAATCGCCGCCGCGCGTCGCTGTGACCCAGCGCGAGGCTGCTCTTGCGCCTCGGTGATCTCATGCGCGAATGGGGTGGCGCTGCAGCCGATGCTACGCTTGAGGTAACCGGCATCACCGCCGATAGTCGCGCAGTGCGCCCCGGCATGGTGTTTGCGGCGCTGCCGGGCGCGCGTGCTGATGGGCGCGGCTTCATTGCCGATGCGGTGGCACGCGGTGCGGTGGCGGTCTTGGCGCCCGAAGGCACGGCTTGGCCGGCGGAGACACCACCGCGACCCTTGATTACCAGCCCCGATCCGCGCCGCGCCTTGGCGCTGATGGCAGCCGCGTTTTATGGTGCACAGCCGGAATGTATCGTCGCCATCACCGGCACGAATGGAAAAACGAGCAGCGTGGATTTTCTGCGCCAGATCTGGCGTGATGCCGGCAGGAAGGCCGCATCGCTCGGCACGCTTGGGTTGATTGCGGAAGGCGTGCCGCCCGGGCCGTCACTCACCACGCCTGATCCGGTGCTGCTGCATGAAAACCTCGCGCGGCTTGCACGTGATGGGGTGGCGGCACTTGCCATGGAGGCATCCTCGCATGGGATGGATCAGCGCCGGTTGGATGGTGTACGCCTGACGGCGGCAGGCTTCACCAACCTGACGCGCGATCATCTGGATTATCACGGCAGCATGGCGGCCTATCGCGCGGCGAAACTGCGATTATTTGATACAGTTTTGCCGACGGGCGCGCCTGCTGTCGCCATGGCGGATATGGAAGCCGAGACACTCACCACACTGCGTGAGATTGCCGCGCGGCGGCAGCTTGATCTTCGCTTGGTTGGGGCGGGTGGTGATGCGCTGGCGTTGGAAACGGCACGGCCCTTGCCGGAAGGTCAGGAACTTGTCTTCCGTATCGCGGGCGCGCGGCACGACATACTGCTGCCATTGCCGGGACGCTTTCAGTCCGATAACGCCTTCCTGGCGCTGATGTTGGCGCTGGCAACGGGCGTTTCTGAAAACGCCGCGCTGGCTGCGTTTGGCCGTTTGCAGGGCGTGCGCGGGCGCATGGAACGTGCGGCGGTGCTGCCCAATGGTGCGGCGATTTATGTGGATTACGCGCATACGCCGGATGCACTGACGCGGCTTCTGGCTGCGCTCCGCCCGCATGTCGCGGGGCGCTTGCATGTGTTGTTCGGCGCGGGCGGAGATCGTGATCCCGGCAAGCGCCCGCTGATGGGCCGCGCCGCAGCAGAAGCGGCAGATCGCGTTTGGATCACGGATGATAATCCGCGCAGCGAAAACCCGGCTGCCATCCGCGCGGCTGTCATGGCAGGCTGCCCAGGCGCGATTGACGCCGGTGCGCGAGAGGAAGCCATTGTCATGGCCCTGGGGGCGCTCGGCCCCGGCGATGTGCTGGCCGTTGCCGGCAAGGGGCATGAAACCGGGCAGGAAATTGCTGGCATTGTGCATCCCTTTGATGATGTCGCCGTGGTGCGCAGACTGGCGGGGTGCGCGCCATGACACCGCTTTGGACCGGCGCGGAATTGCGCGCCGCCACCAATGGCGCGCTGGTGGCGGATAGTGCCGTGACAGGCGTTTCGATTGACAGCCGCAGCGTTGAACAGGGCAATATATTCATCGCGCTGCGCGATCAGCGCGATGGGCATGAATTTGTCGCTGATGCGCTTTCGCGCGGTGCGGCGCTCGCCATGGTGGATCATATGCCGCCCGGTGCAGTGGATACAGCGAAGCTGCTGCGCGTGGCGGATACACTTGCGGGCCTGACCGCGCTTGGCGCCGCGGCGCGTGCGCGTGCCACAGCGCGTGTGGTGGGTGTTACGGGTAGTGTCGGCAAGACCACTACCAAGGAAATGCTGCGCGTCGCGCTCAGCGCTTTTGGCACGACCCATGCCTCGGCCGCGTCCCATAATAATCATTGGGGCGTGCCGCTGACCCTGGCGCGGCTGCCGCACGATGCGGCCTTTGCCGTGGTTGAAATGGGCATGAATAATCGCGGCGAAATCGCGCCTTTGTCGCGCCTTGCCCGGCCTGATGTCGGTATCATCACCTCAATCGGCACGGCGCATATCGGCAATCTGGGTAGCCAGGCGGCGATTGCCGCCGAGAAGGGCGATATCATCGCCGGCATCGCGCCTGGCGGCACCGCGATCCTGCCCGCCGATAGCGCTTTTCTACCGGAACTCATCACGCGTGCGCGTGGTGCTGGGTTGCGTGTGGTGACGCATGGGGAAGCCGAAGGGGCTGATGCGCGGCTAGTTTCGTATCAGGCTTCACCAGAAGGTGGTGTGGCGGAAATTTCACTGAATGACCAAAGCCTGACGCTGCATCTGGCAGCACCTGGCCGCCATGTGGCGCAGAATGCCTGTGCCGTTCTTGCGGCGGTGAAAGCGCTTGATCTTGCGCCCGATGTCGCAGCGCGCGCGCTTGGCGACTTCACCGCCGGCGCTGGCCGAGGTGCCATGCGTCGCATCCGCGTAGCTGGCGGAGAGGCGTTGCTGATTGATGATTCCTACAATGCCTCGGTCGCCTCTGTCCGCGCTGGGCTTGCGGTGCTCGCCGCGCAACCCGCCACGCGGCGCATCTTTGCCTTTGGCGATATGCTGGAACTGGGTGCGGAAGGCCCGGCGCAGCACGCTGCCTTGGCCCAGGATGCGCAGCAGAATTGTGATCTGGTCTTCTGCTGTGGCGCGCTTTCGAAGCATTTGTTTGAAGCCCTGCCAGCCGCACAGCGTGGCGGGCATTTTCCGGATTCGACCAGCCTTGCCCCCGTATTGCGCGCCGCGCTCAAGCCCGGTGATGCGGTGTTGGTGAAGGGCTCGCTTGGCTCGCGCATGGGCGTGATTATCAAGGCATTGACCGCAGGAGAGCAAGTTTCGTGATCTATAATCTTCTCCTGCCTTTTGTTGATGAATATACGCTGGCCAATCTGGCGCGCTACCATACCTTTCGTGCCGGTGCGGCCTGCCTGACCGCGCTGCTGATCAGCCTGGTTTTCGGTTCTGCCATCATCAATTGGCTGCGCGGCTTTCAGCGCGGCGGCCAACCGATCCGTGAAGATGGCCCAGCGCGGCACATCGTCGAAAAGAAGGGCACGCCAACCATGGGCGGTGTGCTGATCCTGCTCGGTATGGTGGGGTCCACGCTGCTTTGGGCTGATTTGCGTAATGGCTTTGTCTGGGCCGTGCTGTTCATCACCTGCGGTTATGGCGCGCTGGGTTTTGCCGATGATTGGTTGAAGGTCACCAAGCGCAATACCAAGGGCGTTTCGGGCAAGTTGAAGCTTGTTGTGCAAGGTGGGCTGGGATTGATCGCGGCGATTTGGCTCACCTGGCTGATGCCTGGCGCGCTTGCTGACAAGCTCGCTTTCCCGATCTTCAAGGAATTGCTGCTGCCCCTTGGTATTCTGTTTCCGCTGCTGGCCGCGCTGGTGATGATGGGTGCTTCCAATGCGGTCAATCTGACCGATGGGCTGGATGGGCTTGCCATTGTGCCGGTGATGATCGCCGCGACGGTCTTTGCTTTGATCGCCTATCTGGTCGGCAATCGTGTTTTCGCTGACTATTTGCAACTGCATTACGTGCCCGGCACCGGGGAGCTTGCAGTGTTTTGCGCTGCCTTGGTGGGGGCCGCGCTCGGCTTCCTGTGGTTCAACGCCCCCCCTGCCGCAGTGTTCATGGGGGATACCGGGTCGCTTTCACTCGGCGGCGCTTTGGGCGGGCTTGCGGTTGCGACGAAGCATGAAATCGTGCTTGCGATTGTGGGCGGGCTTTTCGTGGTGGAAACCGTATCCGTCATCATTCAGGTGTTTTGGTTCAAGCGCATCGGGCGGCGCGTTTTCCTGATGGCGCCGCTGCATCATCATTTTGAGAAAAAAGGCTGGGCAGAGGCCACCATCGTGATCCGCTTCTGGATCATCGCCATGATCCTGGCGCTGGTTGGACTTTCGACGCTGAAAATCAGATGAGCATGCCAAGCCCGCCCTTCACACCGTTTCCCGGCGCGCGCATCGCCGTGGTGGGGCTCGGCCGTGCCGGCCTGCCGGCAGCGCTGCGGCTGGCTTCATGGGGCGCCGAGGTCACCGCCTGGGACGACAAGGCCGATGCCCGCGCAGCAGCGGAAGCGGCTGGCCTTACGCTGCAAGACCCAGCGGCCGGTCCCCTTCGCGCCGATGCGCTGCTGCTTTCACCCGGCATTCCGCATGTGTTGCCCAAGCCCCACCCCGCAGCGGTCGCGGCCAAGGCTGCGGGCGTGCCTATCCTTTGCGACGCCGAATTTCTCTATCGCGCGGTGCTGGCAAGCCATTCCAAGGCGCGCTTCGTGGGCGTGACCGGCACCAATGGCAAATCCACCACGACCGCGCTGATCCACCACATTCTGCGCGGCACCGGCATGGCCTGTGAGGTGGGGGGGAATCTGGGCCCCGCGGCGCTCGATCTCAATATCTTGGGGTCTGAGGGGGTCTATACCCTCGAAATGTCGTCTTACATGTTGGAGCGAATCGCAACTCTGCGCTTCAACGTAGCTGTCATGCTGAACCTCAGCCCCGATCACCTGGACCGCCATGGGAACATGGCCGGCTATGCCGCTGCGAAGGCACGAATCTTCGCGCGTCAAGCTGCTGGTGATGTTGCCGTGCTGGGCCAGGATGATGCCCTGACGGCACAAATGGGTGCCGGTTTGGCGGCACGGTTGGTGCCTATTTCGGGAACCACGCCTCAGCCGGGCGGGGTTTGGGCCGAAGGCCGGGCGCTCCGTGACGATGCGGGGCCGATCCTTGATCTTGGCGCGGCGGCGGCGCTGCCCGGCGCGCATAACGCCCAGAACGCGGCAGCGGCGGCAGCGGCTTGTATGGCGCTTGGCGTTGGGCGAGCGGAGATCGCGCACGGCATTGCAAGCTATCCCGGCTTGGCGCATCGGCAGGAAATTGTCGCCGAGGCGCGTGGCGTTGTGTTCGTCAATGACAGCAAGGCGACCAATGCCGATAGCGCGGCCCGCGCGCTCGCTTCCTATGACCGCGTGGTCTGGATTGCGGGTGGGCTTGCGAAGGAAGGCGGCATTGCGCCGCTGGCGCCCTTGTTTCCGCGCATCGCCAAGGCGTTTTTGATTGGGCGGGATGCGCCCGCCATGGCAGCGACATTGCGCGAAGCCGGTGTGGCGCATGAAATCATTGGCACCCTGGAAGCGGCTGTGCCGGCGGCGGCGCAAGCAGCCTTTGCCGGCGCGGCGCCTGTGGTGTTGTTGTCCCCTGCTGCGGCTTCTTTCGATCAATTCTCGGGCTTTGATGCGCGTGGTGATCGTTTTCGTGAACTGGCGCAGGCGCTTGTCGTGGGACAGCAGAGGAGAGCAAGCTGATGGCACTCTCCCGCGCGGATAATTCCATTCTTGGGCGCTGGTGGTGGACAGTGGATCGCTGGACACTCGCGGCCCTTATGGTGCTGATTGCCTTTGGCTATGTGATGATGTTGGCGGCATCGCCAGCGGTGGCCGAGCGTATCGGCGCATCATCGCGCCATATGTTTTTTCTGAAGCAGGTTTTTTATCTCGGTTTGGCGGCGGCGGTGATGGTGGTGGTTTCGCTGCTCTCGCCCCGTGGTGTAAGGCGCTTTGCCTTGCTTGGTTGCGCCGGGGCTTTGGTGCTGACGGCGGCGACGCTGGTGGTGGGGGTTGAAATCAAGGGCGCGCGGCGCTGGCTGCCCATTCCTGGACTTTCCTTGCAGCCATCGGAATTTCTGAAGCCCTTCTTTGCTGTGGTGGCCGCTTGGTTGATCGCGGAGGGTATGGCGCCGGGTTCGCGCGTCTGGGGACGCGCCATCGCGATTGGCCTGTTTGCGGTGATTGCCGTGATCATGAAAAACCAGCCCGATATCGGCATGCTATTGGTCATGACCGCCGTGCTATTCGCGCAATTCGTGGTCGCTGGCTTGAATTTCTTTATTGTGGGCGGGCTTGCCGTGCTTGGCGCCGGGGTTGGTGTTCTTGCTTATTTGCTCTTTCCGCATGTGCAATCCCGCGTGCACCGCTTTCTTGATCCAAGCTCAGGCGATTCCTATCAGGTGAGTGTCGCCATGGAAGCCTTCGCCAATGGCGGGCTTTTGGGGCGCGGGCCAGGTGAAGGGCGCGTCAAGAATGTGCTGCCTGATGCGCATGCCGATTTCGTCTTTGCTGTCGCGGGGGAGGAATTCGGCATGGTGGTCTGCCTGATTATCCTTGCACTTTTCGCCTTCATCGTGCTGCGCGGCTTGATGAGACTTTTGGCAGAGACTGATTTTTTTGTGGTGCTAGCGGCGACCGGCCTGCTGACGCAATTCGGCTTGCAGGCTTTCGTGAATATGGCGTCCACGCTGCATCTGATCCCGACCAAGGGCATGACGCTGCCCTTCGTTTCCTATGGCGGGTCTTCTGTGCTCGCCATCGCGCTTGGCATGGGGATGCTTTTGGCACTCACGCGCAAGCGCATTGGTGAACGCGCGGCCAGCACGGGCTTGCCGCATGGCGCGCTGGCCGCGGGTGGCGCGCGGTGAGGGGCCCCATGGTGCAGCCCATCATCATCGCCGCAGGCGGCACGGGCGGGCATCTTTTCCCCGCCGAGGCTTTGGCGGCGGAATTGCTGCGGCGTGGAGAGCGTGTGGCGTTGATGACCGATGCGCGATCGGCAGCCTATGACAGCCCAGTTTTTGCCAATGCTGAACGTTTTGTCTTGCAAGGGTCTGGCCTTTCCGGGCGCGGGGTGAGCCAGGCTTTGCGTGGTGCGTCAGCGCTGTTCATGGGCACGCTGCAGGCGCGCCGGCATATTAGTGATTTGTCGCCGAGTGCGATTGTCGGTTTTGGTGGCTATCCTTCCTTCCCGCCCTTGGCAGCGGCGCGGTTGATGCGCGCATCGCGTCGCCCGGCGTTGATCCTGCATGAACAGAATGCCGTGCTGGGCCGCGCCAATCGGCTGATGGCGCGCGGCGCTGATTTGCTGGCGCTTTCCTATGCCGATACGGCGATGGTGCCGGAAGGCACCAGAAGCGCCGTTGTGGGCAATCCGGTGCGGCCTGCGCTCGCGGCCTTGGCGGGGCAGCCCTATCCGCTGCCGGCGGAAGGCACGGTGCTGCGCGTGTTGGTGCTGGGTGGATCGCTCGGCGCGCGGATTTTTGCCGATGTGGTGCCGGCGGCGATCAGCGCCTTGCCGGAAGCTTTGCGCGCGCGGCTTTTGGTGACGCAGCAATGCCGTGCCGAGGATTTGGCGCGCACGCGCAGCGCCTATGAAGCCGCAGGCGTGCCTGCGGATTTGGCGCCTTTCTTTCCTGATGTGGCGGGGCGACTTGCAACCGCGCATCTGGTGATCGGCCGTGCCGGCGCTTCCACCGTGGCCGAGATCGCCTGCGCTGGTCGGCCTTCCATTCTGGTGCCGTTGCCATCCGCGATTGATGACCATCAAACCGCGAATGCGCGCGCCTTGGCGGCGGCGGATGCGGCGAAAGTCTTTGCGCAAACCGCCTTCACGCCGCAAACGCTTGCTGATGCGCTGGCGTCCTTCCTGAGTTTCCCGGCGCGCATGGCGTCCGCTGCGGCGGCGGCGGCAGCTTTGGCGCGCCCCCATGCGGCGCGTGATCTTGCGGATCGCGTTATGGCGCTGGCACGACGCGATTTGGTGGGGGCTTCCTGATGCGTGCGCTTCCCATCAGCATTGGCGCCATTCACTTCGTCGGTATCGGCGGCATTGGCATGTCTGGCATTGCCGAGGTGCTGCATACGCTTGGCTATCAGGTACAGGGCAGCGATGTAGCCGAAGGTGCGAATGTTGCGCGGCTACGCGCTGCGGGCATTCCGGTCACGATCGGCCATGATGCTGCCAATCTCGGCAATGCGCAGGTGTTGGTGGTGTCCACTGCCGTCAAGCGTGATAATCCGGAAGTGGCGGCGGCGCGGCAGCGCTTGATTCCGATTGTGCGGCGCGCGGAAATGTTGGCCGAGCTCATGCGCCTCAAATGGTCCATCGCCATTGGTGGCACGCATGGCAAGACCACCACCACAAGTCTCGTTGCTGCCGTCCTGGAAGCCGCGCGGCTTGATCCCACCGTGATCAATGGCGGGATCATCAATGCCTATGGCACCAATACGCGCATGGGCAGCGGCGAATGGATGGTGGTGGAAGCGGATGAAAGCGATGGTTCCTTCCTGAAACTGCCCGCTGTTGTTGCCGTGGTCACGAATATGGACCCGGAACATCTGGACCATTGGGGCACGGAAGAGGCGATGAAGGAAGGCTATGCCCAGTTCGTCGGCAATATTCCCTTCTACGGTTTCGCGGTGCTGTGCATTGATCACCCGGAAGTGCAGGCGATGATTCCGCGCCTTTCGGACCGGCGTATCGTCACTTACGGTTTTTCGCCGCAAGCCGATGTGCGTGCCGATCGTGTGATCACGGACCGCATGGGTGCGACCTTTGAAGTGACCGTGACGGATCGGTTGAGCGGGCGCGTGCGCCACATGAAACCCTTCCGCCTGCCCATGCTCGGTCAGCATAATGTGCAGAATGCGCTGGCGGCTGTTGCCATCGCGGCTGAGCTGGGTGTGGATGAGACAACCATCCGCACGGCGCTTGCCGGCTTCAAGGGTGTGAAGCGGCGCTTCACCCGTACGGGCGAAGCGGGTGGTGTCACGGTGATTGACGATTACGGCCATCATCCGGTGGAAATCGCTGCTGTCTTGAAGGCCGCGCGGCAAGCTGGTGCGCGTGATGTGATCGCCGTAGTGCAGCCGCATCGCTACACGCGGCTTGCCACCCTGTTCGAAGAATTTTGCGCCTGCATGAATGATGCGGGCACGGTGATTGTCGCCGATGTCTATGCCGCTGGCGAAGCGCCAATGGAAGGCGTGGACAAGGATGCGCTGGTAGAAGGGCTTCGCGCGCGCGGGCATCGTTCCGTGGTGCCGCTGCCCGGCTCCGATAGTCTGGCCGAGATGATTCACGCCATTGCGCGGCCTGGTGATTATGTTGTCTGCCTTGGCGCCGGCAGCATCACGAATTGGGCGCATGCGCTGCCGGCGCAATTGACGGAATTGCAGTCACGCGCACGTGGGCGTCTGGCGGGGGCGATGAAATGATGCCCCAACCCATCAACCATGCCGTGCTGCCACCTTTGCGCGGGCGTGTGGAGCGTGATGCGCCGCTGGGTCCCGCGACATGGTTTCGTGTCGGTGGGTCAGCGGATATGCTGGTGCGGCCTGCCGATCTGGATGATCTGTTGTTGCTGCTGCGCGATATGCCCGCCTCTATGCCGCTGACGGTATTGGGTGCCGCTTCCAACCTGATCATTCGCGATGGTGGCATTGAAGGTGTGGTGCTTCGGCTCGCGCGCGGTTTTGGTGATGTGGTGGTGGAAGCCAATGGCATCATTGCCGGTGCAGCGGCTTTGGATGTGACTGTGGCAGAAACCGCTGCCGCTTCGGGGCTTGGTGGGCTTGAGTTTCTGGTCGGTATTCCCGGCAGTATCGGCGGCGCGGTCGCGATGAATGCCGGTGCCTATGGCGTTGAGATCAAGGATGTTCTGGATTGGGCGGAAATCGCAACACCTGATGGCGTGCTGCGCCTGGATGCGTCGGCGCTGCATTTCGCCTATCGTCATGCGCGACTGCCGGCACGCGGTGTTGTGGCGCGCGCAAGGCTGCGAGCGGTTGCTGGCGACAAGACTGTTATCGCCGCGCGGCTCGCTGAAATCCGTGCCCAACGGGAAGCGACCCAGCCAGTGCGGGCGCGCACGGGCGGTTCCACCTTCAAGAATCCACCCGGTGATCGCAAGGCCTGGGAATTGATTGATGCTGCCGGATGCCGCGGCCTCACTCGCGGAGCTGCGCAGGTCAGCGAAAAACACTGCAATTTCCTGCTCAATCTTGGTGGCGCCTCTGCCGCTGATATTGAAGCGCTGGGTGAGGAAGTGCGCGCGCGTGTGCTGGCGCATTCCGGCATTGCGCTGGAATGGGAAATCCGCCGCATCGGAAGGACGCTGCCATGAAGAAGCGCGTGGCCGTTCTTTATGGTGGGCGTTCCGCAGAACGTGAAGTGTCGCTTTCTTCAGGGCGGCAGGTAATTGCCGCTTTGCAAGAAGCGGGTTTTGCCGTGACGCCGATTGATGTTGGCGATGATTTGGCTGCCGTGATCCAAGCGCTGAGCGATCCGCGCCCCGATGTTGTCTTCAATGCGCTGCATGGGCGCTTTGGTGAGGATGGTTGCATCCAGGGCGTGCTGGATTGGCTTGGTTTGCCTTACACGCATTCGGGTCTGCGTGCCTCGGCACTTGCGATGGATAAGGCCGCCGCGAAGGCCGTGTTTCGTGCGGCTGGCTTGCCGGTTGCGGATGATCGCGTGGTGACCCGCGCGGAGTTGGAAGCGGCGGACCCGCTGCCGCGCCCCTTTGTCGTGAAGCCCGTCAATGAAGGTTCTTCTGTCGGCGTCACCATTTTGCATGAGGGCGATAATCGCCGTGCCGCCATTGCACGGGGATGGACCCATGGCGATGCCATCATAGTCGAACGCTTCATCCCCGGTCGCGAATTGACCGTGGGCGTGATGGGTGATCGTGCGCTCGCGGTGACGGATATTCTGGCGGATGCTGGACAATTCTACGATTACGAAAGCAAATACGCCGCCGGCGGTTCGCGCCATATCCTGCCCGCACGGGTGGTGCCTCAGGCTTATGCTGAGGCGATGGATATCGCCTTGCGCGCGCATCGTGCGCTTGGCTGCCGCGGCGCATCGCGTACGGATCTTCGTTATGATGATACGCAAGGTGAGCCAGGCCGGCTGATCCTGCTGGAAGTCAATACGCAGCCCGGCCTGACGCCCACATCGCTGCTGCCCGAACAGGCGGCGCATTGTGGCATGTCCTTCGCTGCGCTTTGCGCCTGGATGGTGGAGCAAGCTCGCTATGGCGCGTGAACGCTTGGTCACCACCTCAACGCGCAAGAAGAAGGAGCAAGGGCGGCCTTCGGCGCTGCGCATCGCGCTGCGTCGGTCGCGTCGTTTCGCGCGGCCTGCGCTATATGGCGCGCTGATCCTGAGTGGCTTTGGTGCAATTGCCTATGGCATCGCACTGGTGGACCCGGCAGGCCAGGCGCGACGCATGCTGGATCAGGTGGCGATGATCGGGCCAGACCGCAGCATGACAGTGCAGGCGGTGATCGTGGATGGTCGCCAGAACACGCCGCTGCCCCTTATCCGCGAAGCGCTTGGCGTTTCACGCGGCGACTCCATGCTTGAATTCTCTCCAGAAGCGGCGAGGCAAAGATTGGAATCAATCCCCTGGGTGGCGCGCGCGCATGTTGAACGCCATTTGCCCGGCACGATCGTGCTGCGCCTGGAAGAACGTCGGCCTTTCGCCATTTGGCAGAATCAAGGCCGCTTCGTGATTGTGGACCGCGACGGCAAAACGGTCGCGACGGATGGGCTTGATCAATTCGGTCCGCTGCCGCTGATTGTTGGCCCCGGTGCGGATAGGGCCGCCGCTGCGCTTTACGATCTTTTGGCAGCGGAAGCGGCAGTGGCGGAACGCGTGCAGGCCATGGTTCGCATTGGCGAAAGGCGCTGGAATCTGCGCTTGCATAGCGGCACGGATGTGCTTCTGCCCGAAGCTGCCGAAGCCGCCGCCATCAAGCGTCTGGCGGAATTGCAGCAGGAAGCGAAGCTTTTGGATCGCCCGCTGGCGGCGATTGATCTTCGTCTGCCGGATCGGCTGGTGGTGCGCGCCAATCGTGAAACACCTGAAAACCAGCCAGTACGCCCAGTCGCGCGAAGGGAACGCGGATGAATCAGCTCACCCGCCTGCCTGGCGTTTTTGAACCTGCAGCCGCCCCGCCCCGTCGGCGCCGTCAGGCACGCAGCGGTGTTTTCGGCGTTCTTGATATCGGGTCCACGAAAGTGGTTTGCCTGATTGCGCGCATTGAAAGCGATGGCAGTCCGCGTGTGTTGGGCTTTGGCTGGCAACGCGGGCGCGGCGTGAAGGGCGGGTCCATTGTGGACCTGGAAGAAGCCGAACGCGCCATTCGTGCTGCTGTTGGCCAGGCCGAGGAAATGGCTGATACGCGGCTTTCAGGCGCCATCGTCAATCTTTCCTGCGGCCAGCCCGATAGCCGCCCCTTGCATCTGCAATGGGACATCAATGGTCGCGCGGTGACCGAGCCTGATTTGCGTGCCATTCTGAATGAAGGCCGCCGCCGCACCGCTGCAGAAGGGCGGGAGACGGTTCACGCCATCCCGCTTGGCTTCACCGTGGATGCAACACCTGGCGTTGATGATCCGCGCGGCATGATTTGCGAAGTGCTGGGCGCGCGGCTGCATATGGTCTCGGCGGCTGAGGCATCGCTCCGCAATCTTGGTGCCTGCCTGATGCGGTGTGATCTGGAAGTGGAGGAACTTGTCTCCGCCCCGCTCGCGGCTGGGCTTGCGACACTTGTGGAAGACGAAAAGCAGCTTGGCGCCACGGTAATCGATATGGGCGGCGGCACCACAAGCCTTGCGGTCTTCAGCGAAGGGCATCTGGTGCATACCGCGCAAATTCCGGTGGGCGGCGGGCAGGTGACAAATGATCTGGCGACCATCCTGTCCACACCAGTTGCACATGCGGAACGGATGAAAACGCTGCATGGCGCGGTGCATGGCGGTGCGGATGATGAACGGGAATATCTGCCCGTGCCGCTATTGGGCGAAGATGAACATCATATCGCGCGGATTCCCCGCGCCATGGTGGTTGGTATCATCAAGCCAAGGCTTGAAGAAACCTTCGAACTGCTGAAGGACAAGCTGGATCACAGCGGGCTTGGCAAGGAAGGCGGCGCGCGCGTGGTGCTGACGGGCGGCGCGTCGCAGCTTGTTGGAGTGCGTGAAATGGCTGCGCGTATCCTGGACCGCCAAGTACGCCTCGGTCGCCCGCACGCCTTGCGCGGCCTTGCCGAAGCAGCCTCTGGCCCCGCTTTTGCGGGCGCGGTCGGGCTTTTGATGTGGGGCGCTGGTGAAGGCCGCCCCGTTCTGGATATCGCGCCGGGCCCCGTGAAGGCCGGCGGCGCGTTTCGCCGTTTGATTCATTGGCTGAAGGATCGTGTGTAATGCGCGCATCTTTCGCCGCCCCTGCCAACCCAAGCTGCCCATCACTGCGTGAGGAGGAAAATCCATGACCCTGAACCTGACGATTCCGCAAAATCAACATACGGATTTCACGCCGCGGATCACGGTGGTGGGTGTTGGTGGCGGCGGCACCAATGCCGTCAACAACATGATTTCCATGGGCCTTGATGGCGTGGAATTCCTGGTCGCGAATACGGATGCGCAATCGCTGATCCATTCCCGCGCTGATCGTCGCGTACAGCTTGGCCCGCACCTCACGCAGGGCCTTGGCGCCGGGGCGAAGCCTGAAATCGGCCGCGCCGCGGCGGAAGAAGCGACCGAGGAATTGGCCCGCCATATTGAAGGCGTGCACATGATCTTCATCACCGCCGGCATGGGCGGCGGCACCGGCACTGGGGCAGCGCCAGTGATTGCGCGCATGGCGCGTGAGCGTGGCATCCTGACGGTTGGCGTAGTGACAAAGCCTTTTGATTTTGAAGGGCCGAAGCGGCGCAAATCCGCCGATCAGGGGATTGAGGAATTGCAGCAATTCGTGGATACGCTGATCATCATCCCCAACCAGAACCTGTTTCGTCTAGCGAATGAACGCACCACCTTCCAGGAAGCGTTCAAGATGGCCGATAATGTGCTTTACATGGGTGTGCGTGGCGTGACGGATTTGATGGTCAATCCCGGCATGGTCAATCTGGATTTCGCCGATATCCGCACCGTCATGGCCGAAATGGGCAAGGCCATGATGGGCACCGGTGAGGCGGAAGGTGAAGATCGCGCCCGCCGTGCGGCAGAATCCGCCATCAGCAATCCGCTGCTGGAAGATATCTCCATGCGCGGCGCCAAGGGTGTGCTGATCAACATCACCGGCGGCTATGACATGACGCTGTTTGAAGTGGATGGCGCGGCCAATCGCATTCGTGAAGAAGTGGATGAGGATGCGAATATCATCTTCGGCACCTCGGTTGACGAAACCATGAATGGCCGCGTGCGTGTTTCAGTCGTGGCAACCGGCATTGATGCGGCCCAGTTCAGGGAAGCCGAGAAGCCTAAGCTGGTGGCGATGGGTGGCGGCACAGTGCAACCGCTCAATGCTGTTGCCAACCAGACGATTGGCACGGCGCCAGCCGGGGGGCCAGGTCTGCCCTTCATGCGACGTGCGGCGCAGGCGTCGCCGGCAATGCGCCCGGCCATTGTAGAAACGGCGCCGACCATTGAACCGGAGCCAGCGCCGGTTGCGGAGCCGCCTGTGATGCTGGCGCCGGCACCGGCACCTATGCCAGAGGCGCCACAACTTCGTGTGCCGGTCAGCGAAGCGGTGGAACCGCAAGTGGCACCAGATGCGCCGCGGTCGGCGGGGTTGCGCGGGCTTTTCGGCAAGGTAACGGGTATGGGCGGCATGATGAAGCGCAACCTGTCGCCGGCGGCTGAAGCGCGCGACTTCCCAAAAGAAATGCCCGAGCCGCCGCGGATGGAGCCCCTGGCAGCCTCGGCACCCCGGGCTGAGATGACGCGGGCGACACAGCAGGATGAAATGAGCCTGGAAATCCCGGCCTTTCTGCGTCGGCAAAGGAGCTGAGAAAGGATAGGCCCTTGCCAAGGCCGGTCGCGATCTGACCACTGTTAAATCCTGGGATGTGGCTAGGCCACCCCAGGATAGCAGCCTTCATCCGCTGTGTTTCTGATGAAGCCGAAACGGGGCGGGAAGGATGCTGGGCCGGGTAGGGAAGCATCCGCGCCAAAGACGGGGATGGGAAAGGAAAAAGCCGCCGTCTCTCAGAAAAATATCATTGATTTAGAATTATTTAGAGGGGTATGGCGGAGGGGATGGGATTCGAACCCACGATAGGACTATTCATCCTATAACGGTTTAGCAAACCGCCGCCTTCGGCCACTCGGCCACCCCTCCGCAGGAGTGGAAAGTCACACGGCGTTGCAACACCCCATTCTTTAGGGCTGTGGCGCGGCAGCGTCAAACTTGAAAAATGACGCGGGGCGGATAAGCTGACCAAAAAGGCGTTTGGTGCCTTCTTCGACCGCCTGAGGGTGCGGCTTGCGGCACTTTTTGGCCATTGATACCCTAGCTCTGCTTCTGGATGTCCCCCTACGGTAATCACCTGACATAGGCCACCGACGGAACCGGGCGCGGACCGTAAGAGTCTGCGCGCCCGGTTCACGGTGGCCGGACCGTGTGGAAGCGGGTTTGATGGCGTT
>JBIIIE010000233.1:0-4974 GCA_044235135.1 Roseomonas sp.
AAAGCTGCCAATCCATCCAGCGATCCGCCGAAGCCCGCGCCGCCGGCGCCGCCGGATAAAGCGGGCTTTGATATTTCATCGCCAGATAGCGCAGCACGCTATTTGATTCCCACAGGATGAAATCGCCATCTTCCAGGGTCGGCACGCGGCCATTCGGGTTCATGGCGCGGTAATCCGCATCATTCACCCGGCCATGTTCCATGCCGGCATCCACGCGGTCATAAGCCTGCCCGATTTCATCGAGCATCCACAGCACCTTCTTCACATTGATCGAATTGGTGCGGCCCCAAAGCTTGAGCATTTCAGCGCCTTTTCGCTTCAATCGCGTCCCAGATGGCGCGTTCCAGAAACACACCATCAAACCGCGCCAATTCCTGCAGGCCGGTCGGGCTGGTGACGTTGATTTCCGTAAGGTAGCCGCCAATCACGTCAATGCCGACAAAGATCATCCCGCGCGCCTTCAATTCCGGCCCGATGCGCGCGCAGATGTCACGCTCTCTTTCGGTCAGCTTGGTGGGTTCGGGGCGGCCACCGACATGCATATTGGACCGCGCCTCACCGGCGGCCGGCACGCGGTTGATGCCGCCCATGGCGACGCCATCCACCAGGATGATGCGCTTATCGCCTTCCCTGACGGCGGGCAGGTATTGCTGGATCATCAAGGGTTCACGCGACCGTTCCGTGAAAAGCTCCACCAGCGCATTCATATTGGGATCATCGGCGCGGAGGTGAAACACGCCAGCACCGCCATTGCCGAAAAGCGGCTTGATGATGATATCGCCATGTTCCGCCCGGAAGGCCGCGATGCGGCGGCGGTCTGCTGTCACCAGCGTGGCCGGCATCAAATCCGGGAAATGGGTGACGAACAGCTTTTCCGGTGCATTGCGCACCTGCGCCGGGTCATTCACCACCAGCGTCTTGGGGTGGATATGTTCCAGAATATGGGTTGCCGTGATGTAGCCCATGTCAAAGGGCGGGTCCTGGCGCATCAGCACCACATCGGCATCGCGGCCAAGGTCCAGTTCAACCTCGGCGCCAAAGGAATAATGGTTGCCATATTCGCGCCTGAGGGTGATGGGCCGCGCCCAGGCGGTCACGCGCCCGCCGCGCAGCGCCAGATCGCGCACATGGTAGTGCCAAAGCCTATGGCCGCGCGATTGCGCTTCCAGCATCAGGGCGAAGGTTGAATCGCCATCAATATTGATCGTCTCAATCGGGTCCATCTGGACCGCAACGCGGAGCGAAGAGGTCATGCCATCTATCCTGCTTTTGGCCTGTCAGGGGGGTTGAAGCCGAGTTTGGGCCGCCGCGCCAGCCCGGGGTCAGGCAGGGCCATTAGAATACAGGTTGCAAAGGCCCCAAATCCTTGCCTAACCTACCTGACGCCTTGGCCGGGCCTCGGTCTGGGATGCGACAAACAACGAATAACACGGAGGATTCTGACAATGACGGAAATGAAAAGGCGTACCCTTTTGCGCTCCGGCGCCGGGGTGGCAGCGGCCGGCATCCTTTCAGCCCCCATGGTGCATGCCCAGGGAACGGGCGGGACGCTGCGCTGCGGCTTTTGGGATCATTGGGTGCCCAATGGCAATGTGATCATGCGCCAGCTTTGCGCCGAATGGGGCCAGGCCAACCGCGTGGATGTGCAGATGGATACCGTGACATCCAACGGCAACCAGATCCTGCTGACCATCAATGCCCAGGCGCAATCACGCACCGGCTATGATCTGATGTCCTTCCCTGCCTGGGAGCCGAGCAACCATCAGCGCATGCTTGAGCCGGTGGATGATGTCATGCGCAACCTGACCCAGAAATACGGCGCCGTGACCCCGGCGGCCGAATATCTGGGCAAGCCGGGCGCCAATTGGGTGGCGATCCCCGCAGTGGCCGGCACACAGTTGAAGCCTGCTTGCGTGCGATTTGACCTGCTGCAGCAGCATGCCGGCATCGATATTCGTGCCATGTGGCCGGCACAGAACGCGGCTGGCCCGGGCGCCGATCAATGGAATTGGGAAACCTTCGCAAAGGCGGCGGAAGCCTGCCACAAGGCTGGCTTCTCCTTCGGCCTGCCCATGGGCAGCTTTACCGATGCGGTGGATTGGGTGGGAGCGCTTTTTGCGTCTTACGGTGCCTTCCTGATGGATGACAAGGGCGCGGTGACCGTTCGCAACAACGCAAAGCTTCGCGCGGCGGTGGAAATGTGCGCACGCATCAGCCGTTTCCTGCCCAATGATGTCTGGGCCTGGGATGATGGCGGCAATAACCGCGCGCTGATTTCCGGCCGTTCGGCGCTGGTCTTCAACCCGCCTTCAGCCTGGGCGGTGGCAAAGCGCGATGCGCCGCAGGTTGCCGCCAATTGCTGGACAGTGCCGATGCCCGCCGGGCCGGACGGCCGCTTCGCGCCCTATTTGCCCTATTTCTGGGGCATCTGGAATTTCAGCCGCAGCAAGGGCGCGGCCAAGGCCTTCCTGGAATGGCTGTCTGACCGCGCCCAGGCGGAACGCCAGACCAATGGGTCCGCTGGGTATGACATTCCGCCCTTCACCAGCATGTCGGATTTCAAGGTTTGGGAAACCGAAGGTCCGCCGGTGGGTTCGGTCTATAATTACCCGGTGCGCGCGCATCACAATGCGAAGACCTCCATCGCCATGGCGCCCGCGCCAGCGGCAATGGCGGTGCAGATGTATAACCAGGGCCTGAATACCAAGCTTGTTGCCCGCATTGTGCAGGGTGGTGAAACGGTGGATCAGGCGCTGACCTGGGTGGAGCGCGAACTTAATACCATCCGCCGCGGCGGCTGACCGCGCATGACGGGCGGCGCTGCGCCGCCCGTCTTTCATTTCAGGAAAGGTTCAGACCATGGCCGCTGACGCCAGCATGGCGCCAAACATGCCTTCTGCGCCCGGATCGGGGCGTGCTTCAAGCCTGCAACGCCTGGCGCGGCGGCGTTCGACGATTGCCGTGCTGATGACCATGCCCTTGCTGGTGGTGATCATCGGCCTGGTTGCCTATCCGGCCACTTACGGGATTTACCTTTCCACACTCAATCGCCGCATGACCGGCTTCATGGAAGGCGAATGGCTGCCGACCGGGCTCGGCAATTTCGAGATTTTGTTCGAAAGCGAAACCTTCTGGGCGGTTGCCTGGCAATCCTGCATCTTTGCCATCAGCGCGGTGATCCTGAAGGCGCTGATCGGCTTTTGGCTGGCCCATATGCTGCACCACATCCCAAGCAAGGGGCAGCGCAAATGGCGCGGCATGTTGCTGGTGCCTTGGGTTATTCCGCCTGCACTTTCGACCCTTGGCTGGTGGTGGATGTTTGACCCGGCCTATTCATCCATCAACTGGCTGTTTCAGGTGTTCGGCATTCCGGCAGTGCCCTGGCTTGGTGAGAAATGGTGGGCACGGCTTTCCATCATCATCGTCAATGTCTGGTATGGCGCGCCCTTCTTCATGATCATGTATCTGGCCGCGCTGAAATCCGTGCCGGAACAGCTTTATGAGGCCGCGGCGATTGATGGCGCCACAAGCTGGCAGCGCCTGCGCTATGTGACGCTGCCGATGATGGCAAACATCATTTCCATCACCGTGCTGTTCAGCCTGATCGTCACCTTCGCCAATTACGATATTGTGCGGGTGCTGACCAATGGCGGGCCGCGCGACCTGACGCATGTATTCGCATCCTACGCGTTCCAGGTTGGCATCCTTTCGGGAAATATCCCGCGCGGTGCCGCGGTAAGCCTGTTCATGTTCCCGATCCTGGCGATTTGCGCCTTCTTCGTGCTGCGAGGCGTCACCCGTCGCAATAAGGAGCAGATGTAATGTCCGCGACCGTGGCAACCAATCGCGATATGCCAAGCTTTTATGGCAAGGCGGGATCGCTCCGTTCGGAACGGCGCTGGGCGCTGATCTGGGCCTATATTTCGCTGATCTTCTCGGCGATTATTCTGCTGACGCCGCCGGTCTATATGCTGATCACCAGCCTCAAGACCAGCGCCGAGATTGCCGATCAAAAAGGCAATCCCTGGATTGTCCGCAATCCGACGCTGGAGAATTACTGGGAGTTGATCACCAATTCACTGTTCCAGGGTTTCTTCATCAATAGCGTGATCGTAACCGTGGTGGTCGTGGCGCTGACGATGGTGATTTCCATCCTGGCGGCCTTCGCACTGGCGCGCATGCGCTTCTGGGGCAGCCAGGTTTTGGCCACGGGGGTGTTCCTGACCTATCTGGTGCCGGATACGCTGCTGTTCATTCCGCTCTATCAGATTGTGGGTGGGCTTGGCTTGCTCAATTCCATCTGGGGGCTGGTGCTGGTCTATCCGACGCTGACCGTGCCTTTCTGCACCTGGATCATGATTGGCTATTTCGCTTCCATCCCCAAGGAATTGGATGAGGCTGCGCTGATTGATGGCGCCACCTGGCCGCAAATGCTGCTGAAAATCTTCGTGCCCGTGGCGCTGCCCGGCATCATTGCCGCGACGATCTTCGCCTTCACGGTTTCCTGGGCGGCTTTCGTCTATCCAACGGCCTTCATCACCACACCGGATCAGATGCCGCTTACCATCGGCGTTGTCTCTCAGCTGGTGCGCGGGGATGTTTTCGTCTGGGGGCAGATCACCGCAGGCGCCTTGCTTGCCGCGCTGCCGCCGGTGATCGTCTATGCCTTCCTCATGGATTATTACATCGCTGGCCTGACCGCCGGCGCGACCAAGGGTTGATCGAACATGGCTCAGGTTTCGCTTCGCAAAATCGTCAAAGCCTATGAAGGCGGCGTTCAGGCGGTGAAAGGCATTGACCTTGACATCGCCGATCATGAATTCGTCGTGCTGGTCGGGCCTTCGGGCTGCGGGAAATCCACCACGCTCCGCATGATTGCGGGGCTGGAGGAAATCACCTCTGGCGATATCGCCATTGGCGGTACGGTAGTGAATGACATTCCGCCGCGCGACCGCGACATTGCCATGGTGTTCC
>JBIIIE010000234.1:0-4966 GCA_044235135.1 Roseomonas sp.
GACCGGGATCAGCCAGCAGAAGCTTGCGGAAAGCCTGGGGGTCACATTCCAGCAGCTTCAGAAATATGAGCGCGGCGAAAACCGCATTGGCGCCGGCAGGCTGCTCATGGTGGCGAATGCGCTTGGTATTCCCATCACCTTCTTGCTTGACCAGGAAGCGTTTGAACAACGGACGGCCGGGGCATCACCACGTGAATCGGAAGACCCTGAAGCCGCGCGAGACGCCTATAGTATCGGGCGCGCCTTTGCGCAGATCACCGACCCTGAAATCAGGCGATCCATCACAACCCTGGTGCAAAGCCTGGCCCGGCAGGCGGCGGATGGTGAATTATAAAAAAGCCAGTGTCCGACAGCAAAAAATTATTGTCTATTTCGCGTTGAGGAACAACTTGCGCGCATTCTTCGTCCTGTCACATGCGGATAAGCTGTTCCGGAAGAACATCATCCCAGCCAATCGCCCCCGGCAATAGATGTGCTGCGGTAATGGTGCGCGACAATTCAGGCAGCGCTTCGATTTCCTGGCGGCTGAAGCTGCGTTCCATATGCATCGCTGCTGCCCAGAGCCGCAATATCGCCAATTCAAGCGCAGGCGTAAGGAGTTTTTCTGAAACCGTATCTTCACCGTCACGAGGCATGGCGATATTCCTCTTTGATCCTTGAGATTACTCTAGCTGGAAAAATTTTTATGAGGCAACATAAATTTGCGCATTTTCCAAGCTGACATAAGGGTTTTTTCTGATTGAAAGGGCATGCGGTTGCGGATACGGCGACGGATACAGATGCGGTATCCGACCGGCTTGTCCAGGCTGTGTCATCGGGCTTTCGCGCGGTGGGCGCGCCGCCATTCTATCCCTTCTCGGTTTCGTCGCGTTCCTTTGCGCGCTGGGTTTTGCGGAGCCCGACAGCGTAATCACCAAGCTTGCGATGCGGGTCCTTGTTTGGACGCACAATGGTGTGGCGAAAATCATTCCATTCCGCCTCACCAAAGCCGGACAAATCCTCAATGATCGAAAAATTCTCCGCCGCGGCGCCATAGGCCTCCTGCGGGAGGGGTTGCACCTGCAGAAAGGGGAAATTCGGATCGAATTCGATCGGGTGATGCGTGCGCGTAAGCCGCACATTGATGAAAAGCGGGCCAAACCAGCTGCTGGTTTCAACAATGCCTTCATAGCATTCATAGCCGCGGTTGCGCACAAAATTGGCCGGCGCGCGAACAAGCGCGGCCCATCCCGGTTTGGTGCGCATGGCAAGGCCGCTCCAGATCTGCACCAGGCCAGGTTCGATAAAGCTGCTGAGGAAGGGCGGTGAATAGCCTTTGATGTCTTCAGGTGCCGCATCATCGAAATGTGGCGCGAAGTTCGGGAATTGTGCGGAGGAAAGCGGAAACCAATCCTCCACCCCATCATAGGTCCAGATCACATCCGAACCATCCCACATGAGCTTGAAGCCGATTGGCGGGAAGATATACCAACCGAAGGAAGAAGCGGTGGTCATTGCCTCACAAAAACGAAAAGCGCGTGTCGGCATGGTGCCGGCTGCAGCGCGATCGGCGCGCTGGGGCGGGCGCGCCGATGGAATCATGCGATAGAAGGTGGCAAGCGGCGCTGCCGCCTTGCGGGATTCAGTCACGTTCCAGCCTATCCTGTGGTTTGGGGGTTGAACGAGGTGAAACTCTCCCTCGGTTTCCCCAAAACCGCCATCCAGGGCGCGATGCCCCGGATGCCATTGGCCTTGGCTTCAGCGCGGCAGGCTCGGGGCATGGCCGCCGAAGCGAACCTTGCCGGCATCGGTGGTGGAGATGCGCACGGGCGGTAGGCTCGGGGCATGGCCGCCGAGGCGGACCTTGCCGGCATCGGTGGTGGAGATGCGCACGGGCGGTAGGCTCGGGGCATGGCCGCCGAGGCGGACCTTGCCGGCATCGGCAATCGCGGCCCCACCAAGGGAGACCGGCTTCATGGAAGGAAGTTGTTGCATATCCATTTCACGCATTTTACCATCTCCTAGGGTTCGGGGTCCGACCTTTAATCTACCAGAGGTTGAAGCGGAACCGTTGCGTTGCTTCGATATTCCGTAGATTGCTGCCCCGCTGTGAAGGCGCTGTGAAGCCAGCATCAATGCAGCGTTAAAAAAACGCATTTCAGCGTGAAATAATGCTTGCGCACCACAACCCTAGGTTATAGGCTGGTTGTGTAAGGTCCGTTTCGGACAATCGAGGGGGTGGTGTTGGCGCAACAAAATGCCAATCAGAACAACCTTGTGGCGCTGGATGTCGGCGCCAGGCAGGCGGTTGTTCGCATCCATCTCCTCGGCGCGCTTCGCGCCATCAGCTATTTGGGTGAGGATTTGGTCCCCCGCGGCCGCAAGGCTCGCGCCATCCTGGGCTATCTTTGCCTGCATGCCGGGCAGCGAGTGCCCAGGGCCAAATTGGCCGCCCTGCTCTGGGATCGGGTGCCGGACCAGCAGGCCCGCGCCAGCCTGCGCCAATCCCTGCGGGAATTGCTGCTGGCCTTCGGTGCCTTGGCGGATGAGGTGCTGGAAACCGATGCCGAAATGGTCCGCCTGAACCAGCGTGTCTGCTGGGTGGATAGTGCGGCCATCCTGGCCGGCCCCCATCCTGCCAATCTGCTGAGGACCGATCTGGCGGCGCTTTGTGAAGGGGAATTGCTGGAAGATTTGAACGGCATCTCGGAAGCCTTTGACGAATGGCTGCTGATGGAACGCGCGCGTTTCGCGACTGAAGTGACCGCAGTATTTGATGAGGAATTGCACCAGATCGCCCAGGCCGATGTTCCCGCCGAACGGCGCGCGGGCCTGGCGCGCCGCATCATTGCCTGTGAACCAACCCATGAAGGCGCCAGCCGCATCCTGATGACGGCGCTGGCCGAACTCGGGGAAAAGGCGCAAGCGCTCCGCGAATTTGAACGCTGCCGCATGGCGATGCAGAGCCGCTTGGAGGTTGAACCCGCGGCGGAGACCAGGGCGCTTTACGAAAAGCTGCGTTCCGCGCCGATGCGCCCGAAGATTGAGGCTGGGCATGGAGCCCAGGCCCATGGTGAGCCGCGCACAAGCGTAGCCGTTTCGGCGCCCCCGGCGTCGCGGCTGCGGATTGGGGTCATTCCCTTCCAGGCAACGACTGAAGACAATGCGCAACTGGCCTTTTCCCTCAGCCAGGAAATCGCCTCAGCCCTTGCAAGGTTCCGTTGGTTTGATGTGGTCGCCGCGCTGACGCCGCAGCCGCATCTGGCGCCATGCGATGAGGCCTTTCTCCGCGCCAAGGGCTGGCATTACGCGGTGGAAGGCAATCTGATCGGCGGGGCGGAGAAGATCAGCATCAGCATCCGGCTTTTGGATATTGGCCAGGATATTCGGCCGGTGTGGAGTGATCGGTTTGAATTTGCGAACACGATGATGGATCAACTGCATGACCGTGTTGTGGCACCGGTGGTTGCACGTATTGATCCGGCAATATTGTTCATTGAAGGGCAGCAAAGTGCTTCTCGGTGGTCCAGTGCATCCAGGCTTGTGGTGCAGGCCATACCGCTACTTGCATCAATGCGGCAGACACCATTTGAAAAGGCCGGTGAGTTACTGGCCGAAGCGCTTCGTCTGGAACCAGAAAATGCGCAGGCTGCCGCTTGGCATGCCTTCTGGTATATTTTCCATATTGGCCAAGGTTGGGCCGCAGACCCTGCAGCAAGCGTGAGAGCAGCCCAGGAACTGGCATTTGGTGCGATCAAGACCGACCCTGAAAGTGCTGAGGCTCACGCCATATGCGGCCATTTGTGCGCCTTTCTTGAGAAGGATTTTGATTCTGCATTGCATTATTTTAACGTTGCGACACGGCTTAATCCAAATATAGCTGTCATTTGGGCGATCAGCGCAGCGACTCATTGCTATATCGGGCAGCCCGATAAGGCGTTCAAGCATCTTGAACGGTATCAAAATTTAGCGCCTTCGAACCCAAACACGGCCGTGTGGGACGGCGTTTTCACCACCGCATATTTTATCAGCCGGGATTACGAGCAAGCCTACCGCCACGGCCGGCGCTTCGTGCGTGAAAACCCAGACTTCTCCAACGGCTACAAACCGCTCATCGCTGCGCTCGGCCATCTTGGCCGACGTGAGGAAGCGGCGCCTTACGTCCAAAAACTCCTGCAACTGGAACCGGATTTCACCATCGCGCAATTCACGCGCACCTACCCCCTCGCCCGGCAGGAAGACCGCGATAACTACGCACGCGGTCTGGAATTGGCCGGCGTGCCGAAGGGCTGAAACCTTGCATCGCCCTGTGTCTCAGGCCTGATTGAAGCATCGCGTGTCGGCCCATGTCCAAGGCGCTACGACCGCACACATGACAAACACCAAGCTATACGGCACCCTATGGGCCGCGCTCACGGTCATTGTCTGGTCAGCCTGGCCGGCCTTCACACGGCTGGCGGTCACTGAATCCGTGACACCTGCCGATATTGTCCTGCTGCGCTATGGCATTGGGGGCTTGATCCTGCTGCCGGTGCTGCTGAGGCTGGCGGGTTCCATGCCGCGCCATGCCTGGCTGGAAGGGCTGTGGTTCGCGCTGCTGCAAGGCGCGCCCTTGGCCTTATTGACGGCGCAGGGCCTGGCCCTTGCCCCGGCGGGGCATTTGTCGCTTTCCACCGGCCTCATGCCGCTATTCACCAGCCTTTTGTGTTTTTATTTTCTGGGTGAGGCAATTTCTCGCCTGCGCGGATATGGCCTTGCGCTGATCACACTGGGCGCGCTCGCCATTGGTGGTGTCAGCGCGGCCAGCATCCATCTTGATTACTGGAAGGGCGATATCCTGTTTGTTGGCGCGGGCATGTTGGGGTCGGTCTATCTGCTGCGCATGCGCCGTTCCGGGCTTTCCGCCATGCAAGGTGCCGCCTTGCTTAGTGTCTATTCCATGCTGCTCTATTTCCCGGTTTTTGTCTGGTTTTTCTGGGAAACATCG
>JBIIIE010000019.1:0-17114 GCA_044235135.1 Roseomonas sp.
AGCCGCCAATTCGGGCAGCCAGGCGGGCATGGGGGGTTCTCCCTCGGGGGTGGGGAAGCCGGGATAGACGGGACGGGGGGTAAAGGGAAGCTAGGCCCGTTTGCGCTTTTTCACCGGGGCGGGGGCGGCTTCCCGCAGCAAAGGCGCCAGGAAGCGCCCGGTATGGCTTTCCGCCACCGCCGCGATGTCTTCCGGCGTGCCTTCCGCGACCAATTTGCCACCGCCCTCACCGCCCTCTGGGCCCAGATCCAGCACCCAATCGGCGGTTTTGATCACTTCCAGATTATGTTCGATCACCACCACCGTATTGCCGGCATCCACCAGCGCATGCAGCACTTCCAGCAATTTGCGCACATCTTCGAAATGCAGCCCGGTGGTGGGTTCATCCAGGATATACAGCGTGCGCCCGGTGGCGCGGCGCGATAATTCCTTCGAGAGCTTGATGCGCTGTGCTTCACCGCCCGAAAGCGTGGTGGCTTGCTGACCCAAATGGATATAGCCAAGCCCGACCTTGCGCAGCACGGAAAGCTTTTCACGAATGGCGGGGACGGCAGAGAAGAATTCCTCGGCTTCTTCCACGGTCATGTCCAATACATCCGAGATGGATTTGCCGCGGAATTTCACATCCAAAGTTTCGCGGTTGTAGCGCTTGCCCTTGCAGGTATCGCAGGTGACATAGACATCGGGCAGGAAGTGCATCTCGATCTTGATGACGCCATCGCCCTGGCAGGCCTCACACCGCCCACCCTTTACGTTGAAGCTGAAGCGGCCGGGCTTGTAGCCGCGCGCGCGGGATTCCGGCAATTCGCTGAACCAATCGCGAATGGGCGCGAATAGGCCGGTATAGGTGGCGGGGTTGGATCGCGGCGTGCGGCCAATGGGTGATTGGTCAATGTCAATGATCTTGTCGAGGTGATCGAGCCCTTCGATCCGATCATGCGGCGCGGGCACTTCCGCTGCACCCATCAGGCGCCGCGCGGCGGCCTTGTAAAGTGTTTCAATCACCAGCGTTGATTTGCCGCCGCCGGAAACCCCGGTGACGCAGGTAAAAGTGCCAAGCGGCAGGGCGGCATTCAGCCGGCGGAGATTATTCCCGCTGGCGCCCACCACGCGCAATTGCCGCTTGGGGTCAATCTTCCGGCGCTTGGCAGGGATTTCGATGCGCTTTACGCCCGACAAATATTGCCCCGTCAGGCTCGCGGGATTGGCGGCCACTTCCGCGGGCTTGCCCTGCGCCACCAGCCGCCCGCCACCCTTGCCGGCAGCGGGGCCGATATCCACCAAATGGTCGGCGCTGCGGATCGCGTCCTCATCATGTTCCACAACCAGAACGGTATTGCCAAGGTCGCGCAGCCGCCGCAGCGTGACAAGCAGCCTTTCATTGTCGCGCTGATGTAGCCCAATGGAAGGTTCATCGAGAACATAAAGTACGCCGGTCAGGCCCGAGCCGATTTGGGACGCCAGGCGAATGCGCTGCGATTCCCCGCCCGAGAGCGTGGTGGAAGACCGCGCCAGCGAAAGGTAATCCAGCCCGACATCCACCAGGAATTGCAGGCGTTCATTGATTTCACGCAGGATTCGCCGCGCGATATCACGCCGCTGCGGTGTCAGGGTTTCTTCTACCTGCGCGAACCAATCCCGCGCGCGGTGAATTGCCATGGCGGAGGCTTCGCCAATATGCAGCCCTGCCACCTTCACCGCGAGTGATTGCGGCTTCAGCCGATGCCCCGCACAAGCAGCGCAAGGCCGTTCCGCCTGATAGCGGGAAAGGTCTTCGCGCACCCAGGGATTATCGGTTTCACGAAAACGCCGTTCCAGATTGGCAATGACGCCCTCGAAAGGTTTTTTCACCTCATAGGCGCGGAGCCCATCCTTGTAGCGGAGCGTCACCACCTCATCACCCGTGCCATGCAGAATGGCTTGGCGCACGCGGGCGGGGAGTTCCTGCCAGGGCGTCGTCATCTTCACCTTGAAATGCGTGGCCAGGCTTTGCAGGGTTTGGTCGTAATAGGGCGAAGACGCACCAGTCCAGGGCATGATGGCGCCATCCTTCAGCGCCACATCATCCTGCGGCACGACAAGCTGCGCGTCGAAGAAGCTTTCCGTGCCAAGCCCATCACAGGTGGGGCAGGCGCCATGGGGCGAATTGAAGGAAAACAGGCGCGGTTCAACTTCCTCAATGGTGAAGCCGGAAACTGGGCAGGCGAAGCGGCTGGAAAAGACCGTGCGTTCCCCGCCATCGGCGCTTTCGGCATAGGCGATGCCATCGGCGAGCCCAAGCGCGGTTTCAAAGGAATCCGCAAGCCTTTGCATGATGCCATCACGGACCACGATGCGGTCCACCACCACTTCAATATCGTGCTTGAGCTTCTTGTCGAGCTTGGGTGCCTCGGCAATTTGATAGAGCTTGCCGTTGATTTTCACGCGCTCAAACCCGCGGCGCTGAAATTCGGCAAGCTCCTTGCGAAATTCGCCCTTCTTGCCGCGTGCGATGGGGGCCAACAGCAAAAGCCTGGTGCCTTCCGGCATGGCGAGCACGCGATCCACCATTTGGGACACGGTTTGCGCTTCAATCGGCAGGCCTGTCGCCGGCGAATAGGGCACGCCAACCCGCGCCCAAAGCAGGCGCATATAGTCATGAATCTCCGTGACGGTGCCGACAGTGGAGCGTGGATTATGGCTGGTGGTTTTCTGTTCAATGGATATGGCGGGCGACAGGCCCTCGATCGAATCTACATCCGGCTTTTGCATCAATTGCAGGAATTGCCGCGCATAGGCCGAAAGGCTCTCGACATAGCGCCTTTGCCCCTCCGCATAGATGGTATCGAAGGCCAGCGAGGATTTGCCCGAACCCGACAGCCCCGTGATCACGGTCAGCGTATCGCGCGGGATATCGAGATCGAGGTTCTTGAGGTTGTGCTGGCGCGCGCCGCGGATGCGAATATGGCCGGTCATGGGAAGGGGGCTCCGCAGGATGCCGGAAGAGGCCGGCGCCCGCTTCACGAGGGGTTCGCGCCCATATATCGGGCTCGACGGAGGCTTGGGAAGGGCAATCCCTGGCCTCGGCCTCGGGGGCAGGCCATCCTGCGGCCCAGCCGGGGCTGGGAGGCAGGTCACCCTCACCGGCGATTTCGCGTTGACTTGGCGGTGCAAAGCCATATTTCTGGCAGCCAAGGTGGCGTGGCCCATCCTTTTGCGTCATCCTGAAAAAATGGACTCTGATCGTGGTTGAGAAAGGACGGGTCTGACCTACCATGCAGCATGTGTTTGAAATTGTTCGTCGCCGCGTGCGCTTGGCCTATGCGCCAGATCGCGCGCGGCGCTGGACGGCCATGCCGCGTTCCACGGAAGATTGCCTGAATGCGCTATCGTCGCTTTTCCCGATAGGTGAGGCGTTTTTCTGCCGTTCCGTTGCCCGTTATCGGGACCGCATCACGGATCCGATCCTGCGCGAACAAGTTGCGCAATTCATCTATCAGGAAGCGATGCATTCCAAGGAGCATTCCCGCGCGAATGACGCCTTGAGAGAGGCGAATGTGCTGGGCCAGGAAATTGAGACGGCCGGGCGGCTCATGATCGGCTTTACCGAACGCTTCCTGCCGCCGGTCACGCGGCTTGCGGTAACCTGCGCGCTTGAACATTGCACCACCATGCTTTGCGCCAAGCTGTTGACAATGCCTTGGCCACGCGATGCCAGCACCGATAGGGAATTCGCAAAATTATGGACCTGGCACGCCGCCGAGGAAATTGAACACAAGGCGGTT
The DNA here is from genome assembly GCA_044235135.1 of Roseomonas sp. Lineage (GTDB taxonomy): Bacteria > Pseudomonadota > Alphaproteobacteria > Acetobacterales > Acetobacteraceae > Neoroseomonas. Next base: position 3,765 of record JBIIIE010000019.1, read on the forward strand.
TGCTTTGATGTCTATCAGCATGTTTTTGGCAATGGGGTCTTGGCCTGGCTTCACCGCTGCGGCGCCATGCTGGGCGTGACCATCATCGGGGGTGGTGGGCTGATGCTGGCCTATGGCGCGGCCTCGCTTAAGGGCTTCATGAGGCGGAAAAAGGCGATCACGCCGGAAAAAACGCCCGCTGAACGCATCCGTCCCAGCATGCGTTCCATCTTCGCCAGCATGTCCTTGAAGGGCTATTTTGATTACTACCGGCGCGATTTTCATCCTGCCATGCATGATCATCGTGACTTGCTGCTGGCTTGGAAGCGGGAAAACCCGGAATTTGGTCTTGACCACGGCACCCAAGGGGCCTGACCGGGCCAGCTGGGCCGAAGTTAAGCATTCGTTTCGACGGAAAAATATCGGATGCTGGTTTTGTGTTGACTTGGCTGAACAAATCCATATGTCCTGAAAATGGCAGGCGTAGGATCTTACCCGAACGCGGCTACAACCTGATCGAATGGGAATTGGCCTGATCCGCCATGACGCAAGTGCTTGAAATCATTCGTCGCCGCGTGCGTCTGGCCTATGAGCCAGCGCGCGCAAAGCGTTGGACGATCCTTGCGCGGTCCCTGGAGGATTCGGTCAATGCCCTATCCGCCATGTTTCCCGTGGGTGAAGCATTTTTCTGCCGTTCGGTGGCACATTATCGGGAGCGCATCACGGACCCGATTTTGCGGGAACAGGTGGCGGATTTCATTTTTCAGGAGGCCATGCATTCAAAGGAGCATAAGCGCTTCAATGAAGCCTTGAGAGAGGCTGACGTGATGGGGCAGGAAATTGAGACAATTGCCCGTGTCATGCTGAACCTGACCGAACGGCTTTACCCGCCAATCACGCGGCTTGCGGTGACCTGCGCGCTTGAACATTGCACCACCATGCTGGCCGCGACACTGCTGGAACATCGCGCGCTCTGGGATAAGCACACAGATAATGAATTCGGTACATTATGGCTATGGCATGCCGCCGAGGAAATCGAACACAAGGCAGTTTGCTTTGATGTCTATGAGCATATTTACGGAACGGGTTTTTGGGCCTGGTTACATCGCGTCGGCGTCATGGGCAGCGTGACGCTGTTCGGCACAATCGGGGTTCTGGTTGCCTTTGTCATGGCTTCGGTCAAAGGGCTGAAGAAACGCTGGCGGCGCGGCGCCAATGATGCTGCATCGGGCAAGCAGACCGGCCCGCGCCTGCGCCCCATTTTCGCGGCCATGTCGTGGGAAACCTACCGGGATTACTATCGGCGTGATTTTCATCCTTCAAAGCACGATCATCACGCCCTGCTTGAAGACTGGAAAAAGGAAAATCCAGGCTTTGGCGCACAGGCTGGGCCTCAGGCTGCCTGAAAGCCCCCTTCTCCGCCCAGGTCGCCAAATGTCTCTACGGTCATCAAGGAAAGCACAAGTCTCTGTTTAAGTTGAAAAATTTTTACCGGAAATGCTTTTTCGATTGACTAGCCAGAGCGACGACATATAAGTCGATGCGGATTTCTGCACTGCCAAACCTCAAACACGGTTGAGAAAGACCCATATGCCCGGCCATGCGGAACGTGTTTGAAATCGTCCGCCGCAATGTGCGGTTGGCCTATAAGCCTGAGCGCGCCAAGCGCTGGACCACGCTGCCGCGTTCTGTGGAAGATTGCATCAACGCACTTTCATTCTTGTTTCCTGCTGGTGAGGCCTTTTTTTGTCGCTCGGTCGCCTATTACCGTGACAGGATCACAGACCCGGTCTTGCGGGAACAGGTGGCGCAATTTATCCACCAGGAAGCCATGCATTCGAAGGAGCATCATCGGTCCAACACGGTGTTGAGGCAGGCGGATGTTCTGGGTGCGGAGCTTGAAACAGCGTCGCGCGTGTTGGTGTGGATGTCGGAAACTTTCTGCCACCCTGCCACACGTCTGGCGCAGACCTGCGCGCTTGAGCATTTCACTGTAATGCTCTCGGAAACTCTGCTGAAGGATCGCTTTCTGCATCAGGAAGGAATTGATCCGGATTTCCGCAACCTTTGGCTTTGGCATGCGGCGGAGGAGATTGAACATAAATCAGTCTGCTTCGATGTTTACGAACATGTTTTCGGTTCCGGCTTTTCGGCCTGGCTGCACCGTGTGGTGGCGATGATCCTTGTGACGGTTTGCACCGGCTGGGGTGTTATGCTTGCCCTGACGGTCGCGTCGCTGAAAGGGATGCATCGCCGCGTGGCCGAACCAAAGCAGGCAAGCAGCCAAGATCATCTGAAGAATTCCGGGTTCGCCCTGGTGGTTTCGTGGATGTCCTTACGGGCCTATCTGGATTTCTTCCGCCGCGATTTTCATCCTGCCAAGCGCGACCATCGGGAATTGCTTGAGGTTTGGAAGCAGGAGCATCCGGGCTTCGGCCTGAAGCAGGCCAACGCCACGGCATAAGACGTTGATGCGAATCAAGGCTTGTCGAATCGCAGAAGCTTGTAGGCAAGCCAGCCGTTGCGCCCGTAGAAATCCAGAAGCTTGATGAAAGGCGCCGCGTAACGTCGGCCAGGCACCCCCGCCATGTTTGGCGCGGCGCCCAAATGCTGCAGAAACGCATAGGTCGGAAGAATGTTGCGGGTAACATCGCGCAATGTCGTGATGGTGAGCCCCGCATCGGCCGCAAGGCGTCGGTAACCCGAATCCGTGCAGGAAACATCGGAACGCCCGAACAGATTGATGCTGCGCAATGCTTCAAGCTTGGACAGCTTGCCAAAAGGCGCAAAGAGGGGGTGGGGCACGAAATCGGACAGCACCATGGCCCCGCCGGGGCGCAGCACGCGCTTCACTTCGCGGAGGAAATCAAGGCGCGATGGGAAATGGAAAATGCATTCCACCGCCATCACCCGATCAAAACTATTATCGGCAAAGGGCAAGGAGCAGGCATTGCCGCCCACGAAGCTGATGGCATTGCCAGTGCTTGGCGTAACCAGCGATGCGGCGCGCTGAAGCTGCCGGGGGTCAATATTCAGCCCGACCATCTCCAGCCCGCCAATCCGTTCCTGCAGGCAGGCGATGGTGCCGCCAAAGCCGCAGCCCGCATCCAGCACGCGCATGCCGGAAGAAATACCCGCGAGAGAGATGAGCTCCAGGCTCAAGCGTTCCGCCGCCGCGCCGAAATCTTCAACCGAACTCGGCTGGGCCGCGACCGGATCGGCCCAATAGCCCCAATGAATGTGTCGGCCAAAGCTTTTTTCAACCAGGGAGTCGCCGCGCGCCAATTGCTTCAAAAGCAGGTTGATATAAGGAAGGCTCATGGCACATTTGTTCCCTGGGTTAATCGAACTAAACGGGCAGCCCCACCGACGCATGCACCATCTGGGCCGGCCTTAGCTAGCGGGACGGCCCCGTTTTGTCGAACTTATAAGGCGTTTTGCCGCCATTTTCGGACGGCCATCACTGGCTTCATGCGCTGCCTGGTGTTGTCCCAGCACCGGGGCTGCACTTTTTCAGCATCTGCCGCGTCAGCCCGCCGGGATGGCCGTTTTTTCGAAAAGGGTGTAATCTGAAAGCGAATTTTTTGGGGAGCTGTGCCATGGCTGGCATAAACAAGGTCATTATCCTGGGCCGACTGGGGCGGGACCCGGAAGTGCGCAATTTCCAGAATGGCGGCAAGGTGGTGAACCTGCGCATCGCTACCTCTGAACGCTACAAGGACCGGGAAGGCAATCAGCAGGAACGGACCGAATGGCATTCGGTGGCGATTTTCAATGACCGCCTGGGCGATGTGGCCGAGAAATACCTGCGCAAGGGCAGCGAGGTCTATGTTGAAGGCCAGTTGGAAACCCGGAAATGGCAGGATCAATCCGGCCAGGACCGCTACACGACCGAGGTTGTGCTGCGCCAATATCGCGGCGAATTGCAGCTGATTGGCGGGCGCGGCGCGGGTGGCGGGATGGATGATCCCGGTGAGCCTTCAGGGGATCGGGCGCCGGCAGCCCGCCCTGCCCAGCGCGCCGGCGGCTGGGATGCCAAGAAATCCGACTTGGATGATGAAATTCCCTTCTAATTCAATGGCTTGATGTTAGGCTGACCGTTCGGGCGCGGCGGTGGTTGACGCGGCGCGCTTGACGGTGCCTATGGCATTTTCTCCCTGTGACCCCTCAGGAATCGCGGTCTTTAGAATCGGTTTTCAAGCGTGAGCGACACCCAGAACCCCGGCCAACCCCCGCAGGATACGACCCCGGTCGCGCTTGAGGAGGAAATGCGCCGTTCCTACCTCGATTACGCCATGAGCGTGATCGTGGCGCGTGCGCTGCCTGATGTGCGCGATGGGTTGAAGCCGGTGCATCGGCGCATCCTGTTTGCCATGCAGGAAGCCGGCTACACGGCAGACAAACCCTATCGCAAATCGGCACGCGTGGTGGGCGATGTGATGGGTAAATACCATCCGCATGGCGATGCTTCGATCTATGATGCGCTGGTGCGCATGGCGCAGCCCTTTTCCATGCGCCTGCCGTTGATTGATGGGCAGGGGAATTTCGGCTCGGTTGATGGCGACCCTCCGGCGGCGATGCGCTACACCGAAGCGCGGCTTGCCCCGGCGGCGGGTGCGCTGCTGGCCGGCATTGACGAAGATACGGTGGATTTCCAGCCGAATTACGATGAAAGCGTGGATGAACCGCGCGTGCTGCCGGCGGCCTTCCCCAATCTGCTGATCAATGGCGCGGGCGGCATTGCGGTTGGTATGGCGACGAATATCCCGCCGCATAACCCGACCGAGATTCTGGATGCGACTCTGGCGTTGATCGCCAATCCGGCCCTGACGCTGGAAGAGCTGATGAAGATTGTGCCGGGGCCGGATTTTCCGACCGGGGCGTTGATTCTGGGCCGTTCCGGCATTCGCGCAGCGTTCGAGACCGGGCGCGGGTCCATCCCGCTGCGCGCGCGGGCGGAAATTGAGGAAATGCGCGGTGGCCGCCAGGCGATTGCGGTCTCGGAAATCCCCTACCAGGTCAATAAGGCGACGCTGCTGGAGAAAATCGCCGAATTGGTGCGCGCCAAGGCAGTGGAAGGCATTTCCGATCTGCGTGACGAAAGCGACCGTTCGGGGATGCGCATCGTCATTGAATTGAAGCGCGATGCGACCGCGGAGGTGGTGCTGAACCAGCTTTATCGCATGACGCAGTTGCAGACCTCCTTCCCCGTGAATTTCGTGGCTTTGCATGAAGGCCGGCCACGGCAAATGGGGCTGAAGGACGCGCTGATGGCCTTCATCGCCTTCCGTGAGGAGGTGATTCTGCGCCGGTCTCGCCACCGTTTGGCGAAGGCGCGGGAACGCGGGCATTTGCTGATTGGTCTGGCGATTGCGGTCGCCAATCTGGATGAGGTGATCCGCGTTATCCGTGAAAGCGCCGATGGCGCGGCGGCGCGCGCGGCACTCATGGCGCGGGATTGGCCGGCGGGTGATGTTGGTGTGCTGCTGGCGCTGGTGGATGATTATCGCAACGCTGTGTCACCCGAAGGCACGGTGCGGCTCACGGAAGAACAGGCGCGCGGCATTCTGGATTTGCGCCTGCAACGCCTCACGGGTCTGGAGCGTGAGAAGATCGTCGCGGAGCTCGGCGAAGTTGGCGGGCGCATTCGTGAATTGCTGGAAATCCTGGCGAGCCGCCCTCGGCGCCTGGAAGTGATGGATCAGGAATTGCGCGAAATCCGCGCCGAGATTGCCTCCCCTCGCATGACCGAGATTGTGGATGGCATCGCCGATGTGGATGATGAAAGCCTGATTGAACCTGGCACCATGGTTGTGACGCTGACGCGTGATGGCTATGTGAAGCGCACACCCTTGGAAACCTTCCGCGCCCAGGGCCGAGGCGGCAAGGGCCGCAGTGCTGCGGCGACGCGCGAAGATGACGTGATCATCCGGTCCTTCGTCGCGCATACGCATCAATGGGTGTTGTTCTTCACCGATCGCGGCATCGCCTTTCGTGAAAAGGTTTGGCAATTGCCGGAAGCGGGGCCGCAGGGGCGCGGGCGTTCGCTGCGCCAGGTGCTGCAATTGCAGGAAGGCGAGAGTGTCACGGCCATCCTGCCGCTGCCGATGGATGAGGATTTGTGGGAAGGGCTGCATTTGGTCTTCGCCACAGCGCAAGGCAATGTGCGGCGCAATCGGCTTTCTGATTTCAAGAATGTGCGCTCGGTCGGCCTGATCGCCATGAAACTGGATGAAGGCGACAGTTTGGTAGGCGTTTCCACCTGCCGCGAAGGCGATGATGTGATGCTGGCGACACGCGGCGGCAAATGCATCCGCTTCCCGGCCGATGCGGATACGCTCCGCGTTTTTGCCGGGCGCGATTCCACCGGCGTGCGCGGCATAAAGCTGGCGCAGGGTGATGCGGTGATCGCGCTTTCCGTGCTGCGGCATGTGGAAGCAACCACCGAAGAACGTGCGGCCTATCTGAAAGCCGCCGCGCAGCGCCGTCGCGCCGCGGATGAGGAAGCCGAAACGCCAGTAGTGGCCGAGGTTGAGGCCGAGGAAGCCGTGGCCGAAATCACGCTATCGCCGGAACGCTTTGAAGCCCTGGCGGAAGCCGAGGAGATTCTGCTGACCGTAACGGATGCCGGCTTCGGCAAGCGTTCTTCCGCGCATGAATATCGCGTCACGGGCCGTGGCGGCCAGGGCATTGCCGGCATTGTGTTGAGTGCGCGCACGGGCCGCGACGTGGTGGCCACCTTCCCGGTGCGGCCTGGCGATGACATCATGCTGGTGACTAATGGCGGGCAATTGATCCGGTTGAAGGCGGATGATGTGCGGCTCACGGGCCGCATGGCGATGGGGGTGACGCTGATGCGCCCCGCGGAAGGGGAACGCGTGATTTCCTGCTTCCCCGTCGCTGATGAGGGCGGCGATGAAGAAGCCGGCCCCGCGCAGGAGGAAAACGGCAATGGCTGAACGCATTGCGCTTTATCCCGGCACCTTCGATCCCGTGACCAATGGCCATTTGGACATTATTGGCCGGGCCGCGCGGTTGGTGGATCGGCTGGTGATTGGGGTTGCCATCAATATCGGCAAGGGTCCGCTGTTTGAATTGGCGGAGCGCGTGGAATTGGTGCAGGCGGAAGTGGCCTCCATCGCGGCGCGCACCGGCACGGTGATTGAAGTGCGCCCCTTTGAAGGCTTGCTGGTTGCTTTCGCCCGCGAAGTTGGCGCCTGCATGATTGTGCGCGGGCTGCGCGCGGTGACGGATTTCGATTACGAATTCCAGATGACCGGCATGAACCGCCGACTGGATCATGACATTGAAACCGTGTTTTTGATGGCGTCTGAAACCAATCAATTCATCGCGTCCCGCCTGGTCAAGGAAATCGCGCGGCTTGGCGGTGATATCAGCAGCTTTGTGCCGAAGCTGACGCTGGAACGCACCATGGCGCGCGTTAAAGCTGGCGCCTGAAGAAAGGAAAAACCCATGCAACGCCGCCTTCTGCTTGCCGCCGGTTTGGGCGCCTTGGCCGCGCCGGCCTTGGCGCAGGCGAATGATCCGGAAAACACGCTGTTTCTTGAATTGAAGGATGGGCGTGTGACGATCCAATTGCTGCCGGAATTGGCGCCGCGCCATGTGGAACGCATCAAGACGCTCGCGCGCCGCGGCTTTTACGACAATACACCCTTTCATCGCGTGATTGAGGGCTTCATGGCGCAGGGCGGTGATCCCACCGGCACCGGAACGGGTGGTTCGCCTTTGCCGAATCTGGCTGCCGAATTCAGCCCACCATCACGCGCGCGCTTTCTGCGCGGCGTTTGCGGCATGGCGCGCGCGTCGGACCCGAATAGCGCGAATAGCCAATTCTTCATCATGTTCGCGCCGGCGCCTTCGCTGGATGGGCAATATACCATCTGGGGCCGCGTGACCGCCGGCATGGATGCGGTGGACAGGATCAAGCGTGGCGATCCGCCCAATGGCATTGTGCGCGGGCCGGACCGGCTGCGCAGCATGCGCGTGGCCGCTGATATTCGTTGAGACCTTAAGCGAAAGACCAAGACAATGTCTGAAACCGAAGCCCCTGCCGGGGATGCCGAAAACACCCTGCTCATGGAAATTGAGCACGGCACCATCACCATCAAACTGCGCCCCGATCTGGCGCCTTTGCATGTGGAGCGCATCAAGACCCTCGCGCGGCAGGGCTTTTACGACAATGTGCCCTTCCATCGCGTGATTGAAGGCTTCATGGCCCAAGGCGGCGACCCCACCGGCACCGGGACGGGTGGTTCCGATCTGCCCGATCTGCCGGCGGAATTCAGCGAGCCGTCCAAGGCGCGCTTCCTGCGCGGCGTTTGCGGCATGGCGCGCACCAGCAACCCCGATAGCGCGAATAGCCAATTCTTCATCATGTTCGCGCCGATCCCGAGCCTTGACGGCCAATACACCATCTGGGGCGAGGTCACTGCCGGCATGGAAGCGGTGGACAAGATCAAGCGCGGTTCTGGCGGGTCTGGCATGGTGCAGGGGCCGGATAGGATCCGCAGCATGAAGGTTGCGGCGGATAACGCCTGAAGCCTGAGTTTGGCGAATGGGCGGCGCCGTGTTAAGGCGCGCGCCGTTATTGGGAGCTCGTAGCTCAGCTGGTAGAGCAACGGACTTTTAATCTGTAGGTCGAGGGTTCGAATCCCTCCGAGCTCACCATTTTCCTCATGCCGGCTTTCGGATGAATTGACGGGCCAGGCCCGGCCTTGCGCTTCTCCGCAAGGCGATATTGCCACAAGGCGCGGGCTTCCATACCCTTCTTCTTATGACGCCAGATGGGTGCGCCAAGGCGCCTCAACCGCCTTGGTCTGATCTGGCCTCAAGAGGAAGTGAAGGTCATGAAAACCGCGCCGACCGTCCAAATTCCAGGCGTCTATCATTGCCGCGTTGGCGATATCATCGTCACCGCCATCAGTGATGGCTATCTGGATGGTGGCCTGGATGTTCTGCGCAACATCAGTGAGGACGAGGCGCGGCAGATCCTGACCGAGAATTTCCGCCCGGCGCGCCGTACGCCGGTGAATGCCTTCCTCATCTGGTCTGCGGGGCGGCTTGCGCTGGTGGAAACCGGGTCCGGCAATTACTTGCAGGCCAGTGCCGGTAAGCTGCTTTCCAACATCACGGCGCTTGGCGTTGATCCCGCCGATATCGAGGTAGTCATGCTGACGCATATGCACCCGGATCATTCGGCCGGCCTCACGGATATGAGCAATGGCGAGCGTTATTTCCCCAATGCCGAATTGGTCATGCATGAAAACGAACCGAAGCATTGGTTCGATGATGGCGCGATGGCCAAGGCCACAGAGCGTGAGAAGAAATTGTATTTCCAGGCGGGGCGTGAACAGGTGCTGCCGTATAAGGATCATTGGCGGCTGTTCCAGCAGGGCGAGGTTTTTCCGGGTGTAACGGCGATGCCGATGCCTGGACATACGCCGGGCCATACCGGCTATCTGGTGGCTTCCGGCAAGGACCAGTTGTTGATCTGGGGCGATATTGTCCATGTGCCGGAAGTGCAAACCGCGCGTCCGGAAGTCTGCATGGCTTTCGATACGGATGCGAAAGCGGCTGAAGCCATGCGCCGGCGGGTTTTCGATATGGTGGCGACTGATGGATTGCTGGTGACAGGCATGCATTTGCATTTTCCGGGCTTCGCGCATCTCACGCGGCGCGCCAGCGGCTATCACTTGATCCCGGCGGCTTGGGAAGAGCAGCTTTCACCGGCGGGCTTGTCATGAATGCAGCGGATAAATTGCGGAACAGATTGCAGGCGGGCGGCATCATCGCAGCCCCGGGCGCGCCCGATAGCCTGACCGCGCGGCTGATTGAACAGGCGGGGTTTGAGGCGATTTACATGACCGGCTTTGGTGCGACGGCGTCTCGGCTGGGTCGGCCTGATATTGGGTTGCTGACGCAAACGGAAATGACCACTCATGCGCGGGATATGGCCCGCGCGGTGACAATTCCGATCATTGCGGATGCGGATACGGGCTATGGTGGCCCCGCCAATATCGCGCGCACCATCGAAGAATATGCGCAGGCCGGTGTGGCGGCGATCCATCTGGAAGACCAGGTGGCGCCGAAGCGCTGCGGCCAATTGGCCGGCATCAAACTGATCCCGGCAGAAGAAAATGTCCGGCGCCTGAAATGCGCCATCGCTTGCCGCCCCGCGCATGGGCCGCTGATTATTGGGCGGACCGATGCCATGCCGGCGATTGGCCCGGAAGAAGCGGTGCGCCGCGCGCTGATGTATCGGGATGCCGGGGTTGATCTGATTTTCGTTGATGGTATCAAGAAAATATCGGAAGTGGAGATCGTTGCGCGGCAGGTGCCAGGCCCCAAAGTTGTCAGTATTGTGGATGGCAATGAAACCACCGCGCTGACGGAGCGCGATCTGGAACAGATGGGTTTCGCGGTCGTATTTTATGCGGTGACGGCGCTGTTTTCCGCCGCGCGTGCAGTGGCTGATGCGCTGGCCGTCTTGAAGCGAGATGGCACACCGGCCAAGGCAGCTTGTGCTATGATGAGCTATGCGGAGTTCAGCGCATTGGTTGATCTGCCGCGCTTTCAGGCGCTTGATGAAACTTATGGTTAGGCCCAAGGGCGGAAAAAGGATCACAAACATGCAATTCGGTCGCTTGGGCGTTTGGTGTTCCACGGATCGGCTGGATGCGGCGGCTTTGCGCGCCTTGCTGAACCGCGTGGAAGACCTTGGCTATGGCAGCTTCTGGTATCCGGAATCGCGCGGTTATGAATCCATGGCGCTCGCGGGATTTTTGTTGGCAAATAGCCGGAAGCTTGTGGTTGGCAGTTCGATTGCGAATATCTATGCGCGTGATGCCTTCACCGCGCGCCGCGGCCTTGCCACGTTGAACGCGCTGCATGAAGGGCGTTTCGCGCTTGGGCTTGGCGTCAGCCATATCCCCATGGTGGAAGGGCTGCGCGGCCATCGCTACGAAAAGCCCATTCCTGCCATGCGCGCTTATTTGGATGGGCTGCGCAAGGCGGGTGGTGATGTGCTGGAAGGCCCGGTGCTGCTGGCAGCGCTTGGGCCGAAAATGCTCGCACTTTCGGGCAGCGCGGCGGATGGTGCGGTGCCTTACAATGTGACGCCGGAACACACGGCGCAGGCGGCGGCCATTCTTGGGCCGGGCAAGGTGCTGGCCGTCGAACAGAAGGTTTGCATTGAAACCGATCCGGTGCGCGCGCGCGCCCTCGGGCGGCGCGAATTGGCGCGCTATATGGTGCTGCCGAATTACGTGAATAATTGGTTGCGGCTTGGTTTCAGCGAAGCTGAACTTGCCAATGGCGGCAGTGATCGTTTCATTGATGCGATGGTGTTGCATGGCGATGCCGCGACAGTGAAGGCAGGCTTGCATGCGCATTTCATGGCGGGGGCAACGCATGTTTGCATCCAGCCCGTGACGGAAGATGGCGATACCACGCATCGGGACGCCATGCTGGCCGCTTTGGCGGATACGTGATGTCCATGTTGAAGCTTGGCTATAAGGCATCCGCCGAACAATTCGCGCCGGCACAATTGCTGGATTTTGGCCTATTGGCTGAGGAGATGGGCTTCGATAGCTGCTTCATCTCGGACCATTTCCAGCCTTGGAAACACACGGATGGCCATGCGCCGAATTCCTTGGTGTGGCTCGGCGCGCTTGGGGCGCGGACACAGCGGCTTGTGATGGGCACAAGCGTCCTGACGCCAACCTTTCGTTACCATCCTTCCATTGTGGCGCAGGCTTTTGGGACGCTCGGTTCGATGTTTCCGGGCCGCGTTATTCTTGGCATCGGCACCGGTGAGGGGTTGAATGAAGTACCTTCCACCGGCCAGCCTTGGCCGGAATTCAAGGAACGCTTCGCCCGCATGCGCGAAGCCGTGCAATTGATGCGCAAGCTTTGGACCGAAGAACGCGTCAGCTTCGAAGGTCAATATTACCGCACGGAACACGCGACGATTTATGATCGGCCTGAAACTCCCGTGCCGATCTATGTCGCCGCTGCCGGCGCCATGGTTGCGAAATATGCCGGCCGCGCGGGCGATGGATTTATCTGCACCAGCGGCAAGAAGCCGGAACTTTACACCGAAACCCTATTGCCGAATGTGGTGGCGGGGCTGGAAGCGGCGGCGGCGCCGAAGCCAGATTACGATCGTATGATTGAGGTGAAGGTTTCCTTCGACACGGACAAGCAGCGCGCCTTGGAAGATACGCGCCATTGGGCCGCTTTGGCACTTTCCGCAGAAGAAAAAATGTCGGTGGAAGACCCGGTGGAAATGGAACGCCTGGCCGATGCGCTGCCGCTGGAACGCGCCGCCAGCCGTTGGATTGTTTCCAACGATCCGGAAGAACATGTGGAACGCATCGGCTATTACGTCGGACTTGGCTTTCGGCATTTGGTGTTCCATGCGCCGGGACCAGATCAGGCGCGGTTCTTGCGGTTGTATGGGGAGCAGGTGCTGCCACTGCTGCGCCGCCGCTTCGCTTGAAAGCCGCGTTGCAGCTTTTTGCGCTGCCAGGCCTGCCCATGGTGCAGCAGGGCGATGATCTTGCGGCTTTGCTTTCCGCCGCCATGGCGCGCGCTGGCCTTGCGCCACAACAGGGTGATGTGCTGGCGGTTGCGCAGAAAATCGTGAGCAAGGCGGAAGGGCGGAGCATTGCGTTGGCGTCCGTAGAGCCATCAGCCGCTGCGCGTGAACTTGCCGAGCAAACCGGCAAGGATGCGCGTTTGGTCGAGCTGATCCTTTCGGAATCGGAACGCGTGGTGCGTGCACGACCAAACCTGATCATCGTCAAGCATCGGCTTGGTTTCGTGATGGCCAATGCCGGCATTGATCAATCCAATATCGGCGCTGACGGCCATGCGCTGCTTCTGCCGCGTGATCCTGATGGCAGTGCGGCGGCGCTTGCCGCACGGCTTGGCCTGCCTGTGGTGATCACGGATAGTTTCGGCCGCGCTTGGCGTCGCGGCACGGTTGGTGTCGCCATCGGTGCGGCGGGGCTGCCGGCCTTGCGTGATTTACGCGGCCAGCCCGATTTGTTTGGCCGCAGCTTGATGGTCAGCATCACGGGCTTTGCCGATGAAATCGCTGCCGCCGCCGGTTTGGTGATGGGCCAAGGCGCTGAGGGTCAGCCGGCTGTGCTGGTGCGCGGGCTGTCCTGGTCAGGTGCGGCAAACCCTGCTTCCGAATTGCTGCGCCCTGCGCAGGAGGATCTTTTCCCGTGATCATTGCATTATCCGGCGGCATTGGTGGGGCGAAGCTGGCGCTTGGTTTGTCGCATGTTTTACCGCCAGAGGAATTGCTGATCATCGCCAATACCGGCGATGATTTCGAACATT
>JBIIIE010000235.1:0-4959 GCA_044235135.1 Roseomonas sp.
TGAATGCCGGGTCTGGTTGGTTCAAGGCGGTGCTGGACCAGGCGGCGGCGAAGCATCCCGGCGCGCCTTTCCAGGCGGCGCTTGATTGCGCTGCCGCCCCAGGGGCCGCGCTGGCCGCCTTGCGCGCTGGTTTCAGGCTGGTGATTTTCGATCTGGGGCATCCCGCCGCCGCAAGCGTGCTGGCCGCCGCCGCCGAAGCTGGGGCCGAGGTTCTGGGCACCATGCCGATAGCGCTGGACATGGCGGGGCTTGATCCGCGCCGGCGGGATGATGAAAGGCGCATTGCAGCGCTTTTCGCCACAGTGCCGCCACAGGATCAGCCGACATAACGCACCCGTGACAGGCAATGCCGGCTGGGCTATCGCCGCACCCGCCCTTCGAGCAACGAAAAGGAACCCAAGATGAAGCTGACGCGCCGCGTGAAGGAAATCCTCTCCTGGTATGAAAGCGATACACCCGGCACCAAGGCGAATCTCGCCCGCATCCTGATGGAAGGGAAGCTGGGCGGCACGGGGCGCATGGTGATCCTGCCGGTGGATCAGGGCTTTGAACATGGCCCGGCGCGGTCCTTCGCGCCGAATCCGGCGGCTTACGATCCGCATTATCATTTCGAATTGGCGATTGAAGCCGGCCTCAACGCATACGCCGCGCCGCTTGGCATGATTGAAGCGGGTGCGGCCAGTTTCGCGGGTTCCATCCCGACCATCCTGAAGGTCAATTCATCGAATAGCCTTTCCACCACCAAGGATCAGGCGGTGACAGCTTCGGTTGCCGATGCGCTGCGCCTTGGGTGTTCCGCGATTGGCTTCACCATCTATCCTTCATCCGGATACCAATTTGAGATGATGGAAGAACTCCGCGAATTGGCGGAAGAAGCAAAGGCGGCTGGGCTTGCCGTGGTGGTGTGGTCCTATCCGCGCGGGCCGATGCTGGACAAGAATGGCGAAACCGCCTTCGACATCTGCGCCTATGCCGCACACATGGCCGCGCTGATGGGTGCGCATATCATCAAGGTGAAGCCGCCCACCGATGTGCTGAGCCTGGATGCGGCGAAGAAGGTTTATATCGAACGCAAGATTGACGGCAGCGATCTGGCCAAGCGCATCAGCCATGTGGTGCAGGCCTGCTTTAATGGGCGCAGGCTGGTGGTGTTCTCGGGCGGTGAGGCGAAGGGCACGGATGCGCTGCTCGCGGAAGCACGCGCCATTCATGCCGGCGGCGGCAATGGGTCCATCGTGGGCCGCAACGCCTTCCAGCGCCCGAAGGATGAGGCGCTGAAGCTGCTCGGCCAGATGATCGACGTTTATAAGGGCAAGGCCTGAGGCCTTCCCGCCGGGCGGTGCGCGCCGCCCGGCTTGACCCGCAGCGCGATGCGGGCGGAAATGGCCGCGTGACAAGGCGGCTTTTGCAATGACAGAGAGTTTGAGCGCGACGGGCTTGGATTTCACCCTGCCCGTGGCGACGCGTGGCTATCGCTGGTGGTATCTGGATGCGCTTTCCGATGATGGCGCGCATGGCATTACCATCATCGCTTTTCTGGGCACGGTTTTTTCGCCCTGGTATGCCTTTGCGCGGCGTGGCGGTGGCGGCGATCCGTTGAACCATTGCTGCATGCATGTGGCGCTTTACGGCAAGCCGGCGCGCTGGGCGATGACGGATCGGCCGCGCGCGGCGCTGCAACGCGGTGTGGATTTTTTGCAGATTGGGCCGAGCGCCATGCGCTGGGATGGCACGAAGCTGGTGGTTGATCTGGCGGAAGTCACCGCCCCCATTCCGGGCAAGTTGCGCGGGCGCGTGGTGCTGCACCCCGAAGCGCTGTCGCATCGGGCCTTCCGGCTGGATGGCGCGGGGCGGCATCATTGGCAACCGATTGCGCCGCGTTCGCGCGTGGAAGTGGCGTTTGACAATCCTTCCCTGCGCTGGTCTGGTTTTTCGTATTTCGATACCAACACCGGTATCGCGCCGTTGGAAGAGGATTTCCTGTTCTGGGATTGGTGCCGCGCGCCCATGCCGGAAGCCACCGCCATTCTTTACAATGCATCGCGCCGTGATGGTTCCGCGCAATCCCTGGCCTTGCGGGTGAACCGTGCCGGAGAGGTTGAGGATATGCCCATCCCCGCGCCTGCAACCATGCCGCCTGGGCTGTGGCGCGTGGCGCGGCCCACGCGGTCCGAAGATGGCAGGGCGGAATTGGTGCGCGCGCTGGTGGATGCGCCGTTCTATACGCGATCCGAAATCCGGACGCGGTTGCTGGGGCAGAATGCGATTGCGGTGCATGAGAGCCTGGCGCTGAACCGCTTCGATAATCTGGCGGTGCAGGCGCTGATGCTGCCTTTCAGGGTGCCGAGGGCGTTGGGTTAGTCATACCAACCGACATCCAGCGTAGCGACTTCGCCAAAGGGCACGCCACGCGCCATGGCCATGCGGATGATGGGCCATGACGTTGCTGTCATGGTCAGGAAAGGCATCGGGTCGCGGCGGTCCCAAGTGACATCGCGTGTGGTGAAAAGCTGGCGCAGATTCTCGCCAAACGGGCCTCGGCGAAACAGCGACATCTGCGTTTCCGTCAGCGCCGAGTAGAATTGCTGCAAGCGGGTTTCAGGCCGATAGCGCGGCGTGAAGCCTGGTTCCAGCACGGCGCGCGCGATATCCGCGCGTTCCCAAAAATGCAGGCCGCTTGTGGTGCGCGGGTTGCATTCAATCCCCCAGGGCTGGCCGGCTTCATCCAGCATGATGTCGAAGGCGATGAAGCCAGTCCAATTTGCAGCAGCAATGAAGCGCGTGATCCAATCGGCAATCGCGGGGTGTTCCACCCGTTCAAAGGCAACCGCGACCGAGCCTGATTTCTGCGCCGCGCGGTAAATGACGGTGGAGGCAACGCGGCCGTCATGCGCGATGGAGCAGGAACTATATTCCGCGCCCATCACGCAACGCTGCACAATGGCGGGGATCGCAGGATCGGGCGCGGGCAAGGCGCTGCCAGCGGGGAGCAAGCGCACACCACGACCGGAACAGGAATGCACCGGCTTGATGACGATGGGGCCTGATTGCGCCAAAGCCTCAGCCTTTTCATTACCCAGCGCATGGCTTTCCGGCACGGACAGCCCCCAAGCCTGCGCCTGTTGCACGAAGCCATGCTTATTGTGCAAGCGCAGCAGAATATCGGGCGGCATGGTGAAAAGCCGCGTGGTGGCAGGCAGATTGTCTCGCAAGAACGCCACATGCATGGTTTCTTCGGAGACCGGCACCACAAGGTCTATCGCTTCTTCCGCAATAATCCTGTGCAGATCGGCAAGATAGGCGTTCTTGTCCTGCGCGGGGGCGGTGACCTGATGGCTGCGTGCCACCAGGCACGACGCGCCGGCCAGATGGCGCTTGAAGGGTTCCGCCACCACAACGCGCCAGCCAAGATCAGCAAAACCGCGCGCCACATCCAGCGCCTTGGGCAGGCGCCCCAGCGTCAACAGCAGATTACCCGTCATGCCAGGCGGGTGACGCGACACATCACCTGCCGCGCCGGGCGCGTGGTGAGCCGCGCGGCAGGGCGCACATCACCAGGCGCTTCGAAATGGAAATCAAATTGCCGAAACAGCCGCGCAATCAGCAACACTGCTTCCACCTGCGCAAAAGCAGCACCGGCGCAGACTCGTGGGCCAATGCCGAAGGGGATATAGGCGCCGGCGGTCATTTCCGCCTCACGCTCTGGCAGGAAACGATCAGGGTCGAATAGATGCGGGTCGCGCCAATAGGATTGATGGCGATGCAAAACCCAGGGGGCGACCATGATCAACGCGCCCTTCTTCACCGGATAATCACCGATCCGCGTAGCCTCATTCGCCACACGCGGCAGGAAGGTGATGGGCGGATAAAGCCTGAGGGTTTCGCGAAACACATTGCGTATGAACAGAAGTTTGCGCGTATGTTCGAACAGGATCGGGCCGGGGCCGACAATCTCATCAATTTCGGCACGCAGCCGCGCAACCAAGGCGGGTTGTGTCGCCAGCAGATAGAAAACCCAGGTCAGCGCGCTGGCGCTGGTTTCATGCCCGGCCAGGAACAGTACGCCAAGCTGATCAATCAGCTCCTCCCGCGTGAAGGCTTTTCCTTCCACATCATGCGCGGCGATGATGGCACTTGCGAT
Organism: Roseomonas sp.; assembly: GCA_044235135.1. Lineage (GTDB taxonomy): Bacteria > Pseudomonadota > Alphaproteobacteria > Acetobacterales > Acetobacteraceae > Neoroseomonas. The sequence goes on from JBIIIE010000235.1 coordinate 4,142, forward strand.
ATCATCAAAAGAAGTGCCGCTTTCGCCAAGATGCGTATCCAGCAATTCGCCAAGATAGCCGCGAATAAGGCTGCACGCCTTCAGCACGCTTTCCTTTTGCGGAATGCGCTTCCAGGCGCGGTCAAAAATCAAGCGACGGATTTCCACCTGCGCGACGCTATGTTCGAATTCCGTGAAGGCATCGAAAACCTCATGCGCCACGCGCGTTTCCAAGCCTGTTGAAAACACCGTGCGGCAGATGATGTCTGCCGTCATGTGGCTCATCATCAGGTCCAGCGAAAAGCGCGTGTCGCGTGCGGCGTGATCGGCCAGTGTGGCTTCCGCCGCCGCCGCGCCGGCTTCCATGGCGGGGAAGGCACGGTTGACGCGCATCATTGTCAAGGCCGGGTCAATCATGGCCCTTTGTCGCCGCCAGGTGGCGCCGGAGGAGACAAAGATCGAATCGCCAATCAACGGGTCCAGCGCATGCACCATCAGATCGCTTTTGGGCAGAATGCCCTTGGGATCGGTCAGCACCTCGCGCACCAGATCGGGGCGATTCACGATGATGGTGGAACGCCGCGAATAGCCAAGCGGGCCAATCGGCATGCGATAAGCCTCTGCCGGCAAAAGCGAGAGCAAATCACCATCACCCCTGATCATGCAGCGCATCAGCGCGATCAGCGCAGGCAGCGGTTCCGACCGCGGCGGGGCAAAGGCACGGAAGGCGGGCACGTGATTCACGGCGCCCTACCCGGCCTTATGTCCAGGCAAGGGCGGGCGAAGGGGTGATGCGATGCTTGACCTGCCATGGCTGATTTCCATGCTTTACATTAGTG
>JBIIIE010000236.1:0-4957 GCA_044235135.1 Roseomonas sp.
AATTCCTCGGCCACCCCTGGTCTCATCCCTCGTCAGCATGACTTGAGTGTCATATATGCCGAGCACGGCAGACTTCACAGCCTGGGGGTAGGACAGAACATCATGGCAGGGGAAAAGGGGCGGATCGCGCTGGTGTGCAGCTGCGAAGATACCATGCTGCTGGATGACAAGGCGCTCGCGCGCGGCTGCGGCGCCGGCGTTGAAATCCGGGGCGCGGAGCAGCTTTGCCTTGCCCAGTTGGATCGGTTTGAGGCCGCGCTGGCCACAGGCCGCCCGCTCACCATCGCCTGCACCGCCCAGGCGCCGCTTTTCGCCCAGGAAGCTGAGGCCGCCGGCGCCGCAACCCCGGTTTTTGTGAATATCCGAGAGACCGCAGGCTGGTCTGCCGAAGGCAAGCAGGCCGGGCCGAAAATGGCCGCGCTGATCGCCGCCGCCGCCGAGCCCATGCCGGAAACCCCTTTGGTCAGCCTGGAAAGTGCCGGCATCGCCCTGGTGCTGGGGCGCGATGAGGTGGCGCTGACCGCCGCCGCGAAGCTGCAAGACAAGCTTGATATCACGGTGCTGCTGACCGGGGATGCGCCGGTGGCGCCGCCGCGTCAGGCAGCATTTCCGGTCATGCGCGGGCGCGCGCGTGCGGCGAGCGGCTATCTTGGCGCCTTTGAAGTCACGGTGGATGGCGCGGCGGCGCCGAGCCCATCCTCTCGCGGTGCTTATGCCTGGGGCAAGGGCAAGGATGGCGCCATCAGCCGCGCCGATATCATCCTGGACCTGACCGGCGCCGCGCCGCTGTTTCCGGCGCATGAGGTGCGGCAGGGGTATCTCCGCGCCGATCCCAACGATGCGGCCGCCTTGGAACGCGCCATCGCGGCAGCAGGCGAATTGGTCGGCAGTTTCGACAAGCCGCGCTTCGTTGCCTTCGACGGCAAGCTTTGCGCCCATGCCCGCAACAAGCGCGAAGGCTGCCGGCGCTGCCTTGATCTCTGCCCAACCGGCGCCATTACGCCGGGGGTTGGGCCGCTCAAGGACCAGGTGGTGATCAGCGCGGAGATTTGCGCGGGCTGCGGTGCCTGCGCGGCGGTATGCCCGACCGGTGCGGCCACCTATGCGCTGCCGCCGACCCAGGCTTTGTTGCGGCGGCTCAGGCGTTTGTTGCTGACCTATCATGAGGCGGGCGGCGCGGCGCCGGTGGTGTTGCTGCACGATGAAACGCATGGCGAGGCCTTGATTGATGCCCTCGCCCGCCATGGCGATGGGCTGCCGGCGCGCGTGTTGCCGCTGCGCGTGAACGAGGTTTCATCGCTTGATCTGGCGGTTTTCGCCGGCGCCTTTGCCTGGGGGGCGAGTGCGGTGCGGCTGCTGGCGCCAGCCAAGCGCGGGCATGGCGTGGAAGGTGTGTCGCGCAACATTGACTATGCGGAAGCGGTGCTGGCCGGGCTTGGGCTGACAGGCACGGCGCCGCGCGCAGCGCTGCTGGAAACCGATGATCCCTTCTCGCTCGGTGAGGCTTTGGCCGCCCTGCCCCGCATGGCGCTTGGCTTTGCCCCGGCGCGGTTTGAAGCGCTCGGCAGTCCCCGCGAAATGGCGCAGCAGGGCTTCCGGGCATTGCGCGAAGCGGCTGCGGCGCCCGTTGCCTTAGTCGCCCTGCCGGAAAAGGCGCCCTTTGGTCTGGCGCGGGTGGATCAGGCGGGCTGCACGCTTTGCCTGGCCTGCACCAGCGTCTGCCCGACCAGCGCCTTCTCCGCCAATCCGGATCAGCCGGAATTGCGCTTTTTGGAAGATGCCTGCGTGCAATGCGGCCTTTGCGCCGCAACCTGCCCGGAGAAGGTGATTACGCTTGAGGCGCGCCTGAACTTCGCGCCGGAGGCCGCGGCGCCGCAGGTGGTGAAGGCCGAAGAACCCGCCGCCTGCCCGCGCTGCAACAAGCTATTCGGCACCAAGGCTTCGATTGCGCGGGTGAAGGCAAAGCTTTCGGCGCATTGGATGTTCGCCGACCCGGCGCGCCAGGCTTTGCTGGAATTGTGCGAGGATTGCCGCGTGCTCGAAGCGACCAATGGCGGCATTGACCCTTACGCCGGCGCACCGCGCCCGGTGACCAAGACAACCGAGGATTATTTGCGCGAAGCGGAACGGGCGAAGCGCGGAGACAGCGAAAACTAGCGCCGCGTCGGCAGCCGCGTATTGCCGCCGATTTCGTAAGGCGTGCGCAGTGGCGACATATCGCCGCGCGGGGCTTCAGGGTCGTAGGAGTCGAGCCGTTCCTTGGCGCGATCCTGGTCCAGTTGCTGTTGCAGCGTGGACATGGCGCGTTCCGTCCCCGCCTGACCAGTGACAGGCAGGTTGGAAGGCGTCGGCGCCGGGATGGAAGCGGGGCGCGCGGCTGCGGGGGCTGGCGTGGGTGCCGGCGCTTCGGCACAGGCCGCCAGTGCCAAGGCGGCGAGCAAGGCGCCGCCCCGGAACATCACAGCCGAACGCCGGTGGTGGCGAAAGCGACGTCGGCGCTTTGCTGAATATTGCGGTCCAGATAAAGCGCCGCGCCGATGGCAATGACGATGGCAATGCAAACGCCGCTGATGATGCCGTTCATGGTTTTCTCCCGGAAACTTAGCCTCTGCTAGCTTATGGCTTCATGGCCGATGCTTTGCAAGATTTCCTCGGCTTCCGCCAAATCCTCAGGCGCATTGGCGTTGAAGAAGGGATCATAAGGGCTGGCGGGCCAGGCGGCATCCGCGCAGCCGAAACGCGCGGTCCAGCGATCAATCTTGCGTTCCCCGGCCAAAAGCGCGGCACGCAATTCGCCGCGCAAGGCCACGGGCCAAAGGGCGGCGGGCGGATGGCTTTGCCCGCCGGAGGATGCCGCCGCCAGAGGCACACCCTCCGCTTCCCGCGCCGCATGTAGGCGTGCGACGAAATCCGCCGGGATGAAGGGGCAATCCCCAGGGACCGAGGCAACCCAAGCCAGATCAGGCCGATGCTCTGCCGCCCAATCAAGCCCGGCCAGAATCCCCGCAAGTGGCCCGGGGTGATCCGGCAGCGGGTCCGCAATCACGGGCAGGCCATAACCCGCGAAACGCGCGGGGTCTCCATTCGCATTCAGCACCACCGCCGCAACCTGGGGCGCCAGCCGCGCCAGCACATGATCCAGCAAGGGCCGCCCCCCCAGCGGCTTGAGTGGCTTATCGCCACCCCCCATGCGCCGCGCGAGCCCACCCGCCAGCACCAGCCCCAGCGTTTCAGCCGCCATCGCTGGCTTCCGCTGCCGCGCTGTTCTTCCGCCAATGCTTCGCACTTTCTTCTTCAACATAGCGCAGATCAGCATCGAAAATGATGCGATCTTCCCCGGCCAACGCCACAAAGCGCTTGCCCTTGCAGCGCCCGATCAGCATCACCCCCGCTTCGCGCGCCAATTCCACGCCCCAGGCGGTAAAGCCGGAACGCGAGACCAGAATGGGAATGCCCATGCGCACGGTCTTGATCACCATCTCGGACGTGAGCCGCCCCGTGGTGTAGAAGATCTTGTCGCCCGGCGCTTCCTTGTTGCGGAACATCCAGCCAGCGATCTTATCCACCGCATTATGCCGCCCGACATCTTCCATATAGACCAGCGGTTCATCCTGCCGACACAGCGCACAACCATGAATGGCGCCGGCTTCCAAATACAGTGTCGGCAGCGAATTGATCCGATGCAGCAGGCGATAAAGCCAGGAAGTGCGCAATTCCGCGCGCGGCAATTTCGCTTCCGCGAAGCCTTCCATCAAATCACCAAAGGCCGTGCCCTGGGCGCAACCTGAAGTGAGCGTCTTCTTCCGCAACTTCTCCTCATAATCCGTCCGCCGCGCGGTGCGCACAATCACCACGCCAAGATCATCATCATGATCAACACCAATGACTTCATCATCGGCATGCAGCATGCCTTGATTGAGCAGATAGCCCAGCGCCAAATCTTCCGGACGGTCGCCAATGGTCATCATGGTCACGATTTCCTGACCATTCAGAAACAGCGTGAGCGGGCGTTCGACCGTGACGCTCGCTTCGATGATGGCCCCCGTATGGTCACGCCCGGTGACACGGCGCGTGAGGCGCGGATCGGCGGGATCGGGGCGGATGATCAGCTTATCGGACATGGGGAGCACATGGGCAAAGGGCCGCTTTGGCGCAAGGCTCAAAAAGAAACCGCAAGCCCAATGGAAGCGCCAGAGACATTCTGGCCGAACAGGTAGCGCGCCACAATGCGGATGGATTGCATGTTGAAATCCCAGACACCCAATTCATAGCGCCCGACATTCATTTCAATGCCGCCGCCCACCTTGCTGAGGTGATCAAAGCCAACCGCCACCTGGTCACCGAAATAACGCGAATGGGACAAATCCACGACCCAGCGCAGCGGGCGGCCGAACATTTCCCGATCCATCGGCCAGCGCACCCGGCCCCAGATATTGAAGGTCTTGGCCTCTGATTCGCCGCGCACCTGGTATGAGGTATCGCCAAAGGTCGAAAGCCGGATATCCGTGTAGCGCAATTCAAGATCAATTTCGTAGCCGGGGCGCGCGATGTTCAAATCCAGCATCAGTGAACCGCCCAACCCATAGGCATTCATCCGCCCACGATCGAGAAAGGCCAAATCCCGGTTCAATTTCAACTCCAGCAGGCGCCCGATCAAGGACACATCGGTTTCCACATGCCCAAGCGCGGCATTCAGGATGGGGCGGAACACCAAGCCTTCAATGATCGGGAAATCCCAGCCAACGCCGATGGTGCCAGAGACATTGTTCCAACGTGTGGGCAGGATGGATTTCTTCTCGCCTTCCGAGAAAACAAAGCGCGGATCGTAGCGCGTATAGCCAAGGAAGCCCTCAAGATAGAGCGGGAAATCAGGGTCCACCGTGAAGCCCAGGCCGAATTGCGTGGTTTGCAGCCCGGTATCATCCTGCGATCCCCTGCTGATGCTGAGCGAGGATGC
>JBIIIE010000237.1:0-4938 GCA_044235135.1 Roseomonas sp.
ATATCGCGGGATCGCCCTTTGTTTTCATGGAATTGCACGGCGTACAGGCTGAGGATTACGGGTTTTATTTCGGCGCCAATGCAATCGGCATCATGCTGACGGGGCAAGTCACCGCGCGGTTGGTGGATCGCGTTGCGCCGGCGCGCATGCTGACCATGGCGCTTTCCGTCAGTGCGGTATCGGGCATCGCGCTGCTTGGTGTTACCATGACGGGGCTTGGTGGTTTCGCCGCCATCCTTGTCGCGCTATTCGTTTATGTGTCCATGATCGGCGCGGTCATGCCACTGACTGCCGCGCGCGCCATGGCGCCACATGGCGCGATTGCGGGCAATGCCTCGGCACTCATGGGCACGCTGCAATTCGGCGCCGGTGCGCTGGCGGGCGTGGCACTCGGCGCGCTGCAAAACGGCACAGCGCTGCCCATGGCGCTGGTGATCGCGCTTTGCGGCGCGGGCGGCTTTGTGGTGCGGCGCTTATTGGTGAAATAAGCGCTACCCCGTCACGTCATTTTCTTGCCCAGCGTCCAGCCACCATCCACCGTCAGCACCGCGCCGGTGGTGAAGGAGCTTTCCTCGCTCGCCAGGAACATCATGGCATTGGCCACTTCATGCGTTTCGCCGGACCGCCCCATGGCGTGGAGTTCCTGAATTCTCCGCGCGACATCCGCATCCTGGAAATAACGCTCCGTCATCGGCGTGCGGATCACGCCAGGTGCGACCGCATTCACGCGAATGCCGCGCGGCGCCAATTCCATCGCCAGCGCCTTGGTCAGCCCCACTACCGCATGCTTGGATGTCACGTAAGCAACCCGTTCCGGTGTTGCGACCAGGCCGAGCGTGGAGGCGATATTCACAATCCGCCCGGGCTTGCCCAGCGCAATCAACCGCCGCGCAAAGGCCTGCGATGGCAGGAAGCTGCCGGTCACATTGATGTTCATGGTGCGCTGCCAATCCTCAAAGGAAAGATCGAGCAAAGGGCTGATCTCCCGCACGCCGGCACAATTCGCGAGCACATCAAGCCGTCCCAGCACGGCTTCCGCGCCGGCGATGAAATCGCGCACCGCATCGGGTTTCACCACGTCCAAGACAAAAGCATGCGCTTCGCCATCGCGCTTGCGGATATCGGCTGCCGTTGCTTCCACCGCTTCCTTGTCAATATCGGCAATCGCGAGCCGCGCGCCTTCCTCGGCGAAGGCAATCGCCAATTGACGGCCAATGCCGCTGGCGGCACCGGTCACCAATACGCCTTGATCCTGGAACCTCATGTGCTTTCTCCCAAAATGTTACGCCGCAATCAGATCAGCGGCTTTCTCAGCAATCATATTTGTGGCGGCATAGGTATTGCCGGAAACCATGGTCGGCATGCAGGAAGCATCCGCCACGCGAAGCCCCTCAAGCCCGATCACTTTCATCGTCGCAGGGTCCACCACCGCCATTGGGTCAATGCCCATCTTGCAGGAACCGATCGGGTGATAGGTGGTGGAACCCGTCGCACGCGCATGGGCCATCCATTCATCATCAGTTTGCACGGCGGGGCCTGGGAAATTCTCCGCAACCACGTAATCCGCCAGCGGGCGCGTTTGCAGAAGCTGGCGCATATATTTCATCGCGGCCAGCAACGCATCGCGGTCCATCTGATCCTGCAAGTAATTCGGCTGGATTTCCGGCTTGGCGCGCGGGTCCGCTGATAGCGCCTTCAGCCAGCCCTTGCTTTCCGGACGTAGCTGAGAACAGCCAAGCGTCATGCCCGCCTTGGTATCCAATTCCGTCACACCATAGCGCCCGGTCGGGTAGCTGGCTGGCGCGAAGTAAAGCTGCATATCGGGTGTGGCGAGCCCTTCACGCGTTTTCATATAGCCGCCCGCATGGCTGGGGCTTGCCGTCAGCAGGCCCTTGCGTGTGAAGGCATAACGCAGCACCTCAATCGCCAAGCGCACACCGCGTGAGCGTTCATTGAGCGAACCCGCATTTTTCACCAAAGCGGAAACGCGCACCGCGTAATGGTCGCGCAAATTCTTGCCCACGCCCGGCAGCGCATGGACAACATCAACGCCAATGCCGGAAAGCCATTCCGGATCACCAACGCCCGAGATTTGCAACAGCTGCGGCGTATTGATGGCACCGCCCGAAAGAATCACATCGCGCCGCGCGCGAATGGTGATGGGGGTGCCACCTTCCTGCGTATAGCGAATGCCAACCGCGCGCTTGCCTTCAAAGACAATCGCCTCAGCCAAGGCGCGCTGGATCAGTTTCAGATTGGGCCGCGACAGGGCAGGGCGCAGATACGCATCAGCCGGGCTCCAGCGCCGGCCCCCGCGCATCATTTGCTGATACAGAAAAGTGCCTTCCTGATTGCCGGAATTGTAATCCGGCGTGCGCGGCAGGCCGAGCGCTTCATTGGCGGCGATATAGGCTTCCGACAATTCATGCGGATCGCGCTGGTCTTCAATGGAAAGCGGCCCGCTATTGCCGCGTACCGAAGGATCGCCGCCGCCATTGCCGCGCGTCTCGGCGCGCTTGAAATAGGGCAGCACATCATCCCAGGACCAACCGCGGCAGCCAAGCTGCGCCCACATGTCGTAATCGGCGGACTGGCCGCGCACATAAAGATGGCCATTGATGGAACCCGAACCGCCAATCACCTTGCCGCGCGGGAAGGGAATTTTGCGATTGTCAATGTAGGGCCCGGGCGCGGTTTCATAACCCCAATTCAGCTTCGGATTATAGACGGTCTTGTTGAAGCCGGCAGGGATTTTGATGAAGATGTTATTGTCCTTGCCGCCCGCTTCCAGAATGGCAACGCTATGCTTGCCCGAAGCGGTCAACCGATTGGCCAACACACAACCGGCGGCACCGGCGCCCACAATCACATAGTCGAATTCTTCCATAGCCGTTTCCTCTTAATCTTTGCGGGAAGGCTAGGCCGGGTATCGCGATGGGGGAAGGGCTAATCCTCGGTTTCTTCGGGCGTTACGGTGGCTGGAATCGCATAGGCCTCCGTCATCCAGCGGCCCAAATCCACCTGCCGGCAGCGATCGGAACAAAAGGGGCGCTGGTCTGGCGCCGGGGCGCGGCCACAAACCGGGCAGCGCACGCGGCGCGGTTGTTTTTCGGCATCAGTCACGCGGCACCTCGCGGAGTTGGGGTGGGCCTTGCGCTACGCTCTGCAATTCCAGCGCATGGCCGGCAAGCGCGGCGTAGTCTTCCAAGGCGCCGGGCAAATCGCGCAAGGCGCTGATCACCTCTGGCCGTGCTTCCAGCATCAGGCGTTGAGCGGGGCGCGCGGCTGCATCGCGTACTGCCTGGCGCAAGGCGGCCAGGCCTTCCGCCAAGGGTGAGTGCAGTGCTTCGGCCAAGGGCGGGTGGATGCGATCGCGCACCATCTCAAACAGGCCTAGCCCGGTCAGCCCCACCAGCCGCGCCAGCGCATCCGGGCGCAGCGCTTGGCGCAAAGGTTCCAGCAAAGCCTGGCGCCGCTTTGGCGAAAGCCCCGCCACATCCAGCAAAATGGCACCGGAGAGGTTTCGCAGCCGGATTTGCCGCGCGATTTCGGGCAGTGCCGATTCGTTGAAACGCGCCAAGCCATCCCCGGCGCCCGCACTATCCACATCCAAGGCGGTCAGCGCCCGCGTGGTTTGGATATGCATAACGCCACCGCCCGGCAGCGGCACGCTGCTTTCGGCGAGTGACGCAAATTCGCCTTCCAGAACCTCATCGAAAACCGGACTATGGGAAGGCACCACACGATCCCCAAATGCGCCGCGCAGCCGCGCTGCCAATGCGGCGCCGTGAATGCGAATCACGGCATCAGGATACAGCGCGGCCAAGCGCTCGGCGGCGGATGGCCCGCGCGCCACCAGGCGCGGTGCACCGGCGGGGGCGGCGGCGATGCGTGCGGCCTCGGCTTCGGTCAGCAGCGCCGAGAGCCTCGGCCCCTTGCCGGCCTGCGCGGCGCGCGTCACGCGCAGGCCCAGAATCTGCCCTTCCTGCACGGCGTTTTTGATCGGCTGGCGCGGCGCGCTGGCCGCACTTTCGGGCAGGAAGCCGGTTTCATTCCCCGCCAGCGCGATAAAGGCGCCCGACATGGCAGCCGAGATCGCCAGCACGCGCCCGCGCTGCAAATCACCGACGCCATCAGGCCGCGCCGGGCGTTCCACCCAGGCTTCCGTCAGCACGCCACCCCGCAGCAAGGCGGTCCGCACCTCGCCGGGGGAGGCTTCCACCAGGATCAGGGTTTCAGCCACCCGATCCCCCGCAGCATTTGCGCGGTTTCAAACAGCGGCAGGCCGACCACATTGGAATGGCTGCCGGAAAGGAAGCGCGTGAAAGCCTCCGCCCGGCCCTGGATGGCATAGGCGCCGGCCTTGCCCTGCCATTCGCCGGAAGCGATGTAGTCTTCGATTTGCGCTTCGGTCAGGCGCTGGAAGGTGACATGGGTTTCGACCAGGCGCTTGATCCGCCGCCCATCGGGCAAAGCCAGCACCACGCCGGTGGTCACGCAATGCCGCCGACCGCACAGAAGCTTCAGGCAGAAACGCGCATCAGCCTCGGTTTCACCCTTGGGCAGGATGCGCCGGCCAACGCCCACCACGGTATCGGCGGCCAATACCAGCGCGCCTTCGGCCAAGGGCAGCGCCGCTTCCGCCTTGGCAAGCGAAAGCCGGGCGGCCAGGGCGCGCGGCAATTCGGCCTTCAAGGGCGTTTCATCAATATCGGTGGCAATAACCCGCGCGGGGACAATGCCCAGCCGCGCCAACAAATCCAGGCGGCGGGGGCTGGCGCTCGCCAATACCAGCGGCAAGCGCGGGGCATTCATGGGCAGGGCTTACTTGAAGCGGAAGGTGATGCGGCCCTTGGTCAGATCATAGGGCGTCATTTCAACATTGACGCGATCACCAGCCAGCACGCGGATGCGGTTCTTGCGCATCTTCCCGCTGGT
>JBIIIE010000020.1:0-17007 GCA_044235135.1 Roseomonas sp.
ATTGACCATGATGGCGACTTCATTGGCGATGGTCACCAGCTTATAGCCCATCTTGATCATGCGCTTGGCATAGGCGGGGGACCCGCAATGCAGGCCGGCGGAGATGCCGCGCTTGCCGCATTCCGCCAGCAGCTTTTCATAAATGCCCAGGATGAAGGGGTCTTCGACATCCAGCTTCGGTTCCATCCCGTAGGAGAGGGAAAGATCCGAAGGCCCAACGTAAATGCCATCAATCCCCGGCACATCCAGAATGGCGCCGATATTCTCAATGGCTTGCTTGGTTTCGATCATTGGTATGACGAGGATTTCGTCATTCGCGGTCTTTTGGTAGGAACCGCCTTCGCCATAAAGCCCGGCGCGGATCGGCCCATTGGAACGCGTGCCATGCGGCGGGTATTTGCAATATTGCACCAAAGCGCGGGCTTCTTCCGGCGTATTCACCATGGGGCAGATCACGCCATAGGCGCCGGCATCCAGCACCTTGCCGATGATGCCTGGCTCATTCCACGGCACGCGCACCATGGGCGTTACGGGATGCGGGTGCATGCCCTGGAAGCACGCCACGCAGGAAAGATAATCCTGCACGCCATGCTGCATATCCACGGTTATGCTGTCCCAACCGGATTGGGCGAACATTTCCGCCGAAAAGGCATTGGGGATGGCAAGCCACCCATTGGCCACGGCCTGGCCAGCCTTCCACATCTGCTTGACCTTATTCGGCATTGCCCTGTTTCCTCCTTCGGGACGCTGATAAGGGAAGGCTAGGCCAGAAAGCCGGGGGCGGGAAGATGGGGCGGGGATGGACGCGCCGCGCCGCAAGCGGCAAAAAGAGTGCAACCCGCCGCGCGCCCCAAGCCGCCGGCATGAGGAAACACCATGAATGCCAGCGCCCCCGCCATAGAACAGGTCATTGCCAGCATCCGCGGCTTTCTGGGTGAAAGGCTCAGCACCGCCCAAGCGATGCGCGAACAGCATAGCCGGGGTGAGGACACCACGCCGCCGACGCTGCCCGATGCTGTCGCCTTCGTGCAGACCACGGATGAGGTGAGCCGCATCATGGCGCTTTGTCATCAGCATGGTGTGCCGGTGGTGCCCTTTGGCGCGGGCACATCGCTTGAAGGGCATGTCAATCCGGTGCGCGGCGGCATATCGCTCGATCTGTCGCAAATGACGGCGGTGTTGGAGCTAAATTCTGAGGATATGGATTGCTTGATCGAACCCGGCGTCACGCGCCAGGCGCTGAATGATTTTCTGCGCGCCGAAGGGCTGTTCTTCCCGGTGGATCCCGGCAGCCATTGCAGCATTGGCGGCATGTGCGCCACGCGCGCTTCCGGCACCAATGCGGTGCGCTACGGCACCATTCGCGAAAACGTGCTGGGGCTGGAAGTGGTGCTGGCGGATGGGCGTGTCATTCAAACCGGCGGGCGCACGCGCAAGGCCGCCAATGGCTATGATCTGACGCGGCTTTTCATCGGATCCGAAGGCACACTTGGCGTCATCACCAAAATCCGGCTTCGCCTGCATGGTATTCCAGAAGGTATCAGTGCCGCCGTCTGCCAATTTCCGACACTTGCCGCCGCGGTGGAAACCGTCAGCACCGTGATGCAAAGCGGCATTCCTGTGGCGCGGATTGAATTGCTGGATGAGGATCAGATGGAAGCCTGCATCCGCTATTCCAAGCTGGAAGGCTTCGCCGCCACTACAACCCTATTTCTGGAATTCCATTGCTCGCCCGCCAGCGTGGTGGAACAGGCCGAAGCGGTGGAGGCGGTGGCGCGGGATTTCGGCGCCACCAGTTTTGAAGCGGCAACGGATGCCGAGGCGCGCAATAGGCTTTGGAAGGCGCGGCATGATGCCTATTGGGCGGCCATTGCACTGAAGCCGGGCCATCGCGGCATCACCACGGATGTTTGCGTGCCAATCTCGCGCCTCGCGGAAGCGGTGGTGAAGGCGAAGGAAACCGCCAAGGCTTCGGGGCAGACAAGCTGCATTGTCGGCCATGTGGGTGATGGCAATTTCCATTGCCTGATCCTGTTCCCGGATAATGATCAGGCAGCCTTGGAAAAGGCCTGGGCCTTGGACCGGGAAATTGTGGCGCAAGGTCTGGCATTTGGCGGCACCTGTTCCGGTGAGCATGGCATCGGGCTTGGCAAGCGCGAATTCCTGGAACAGGAACATGGCGCGGAAGCGCTTGCCGTTATGCGCAGCCTGAAGGCCACGCTTGATCCCAAGGGCATTCTCAATCCGGGCAAGATGTTCCGGAATTGATGATCGCCCGCATTCCATGAATCTGATCGCCCTTTCCATCATCGCCTTGACGATGGGGCATGTGTTTTCCAATGCCGTGCGCACCCTGCCCGCGATTGCCGCTGATGTGCTGCAACGTGATTTGGGTGTCACCGCCGATGGGCTGGCTGCTTTGACCGGCGCCTTCCCAGCCACCTTCGCATTGGCGATGCTGCCGGTGGGCGTTGCGCTGGACCGCTGGGGCGTGAAGCCTACGGCGCTTTGCCTTCTGTCCATTGCTGCGATTGGCGCCGTGCTGGGCGCCTATGCCGACAGCGCCTGGTCCATGCTGATGGCGCAAATGGTCTTGGGTATTGGCTGTTCAGGCATGTTGATGTGCCCCATCACCTATGCCGCCAAGAATATGCCGGCGCAGCGCTTCGGGCTTTGGGGCGGGATTGTGCAGGCTTTGGGCAATACTGGTATGGTGATTTCCGCGAGCCCTCTTGCGTTTCTGGTGGAGTATTCGGGCTGGCGCGCGGGTTTTCTGGCCTGTGCAGGGCTCGCGATTTTTGCGGCCTTGTCGGTGGCGTTTGTGGTGCGCGAAACGCCGCCCGATGCTACCGCACGGCGCAGCCTTGGTGATGATGCGCGTGATGTGATCCGGCTTGGCTTTTCCCGCGAATTGCGCGCGCCGATTGTCATGGCCTGGACATCCTTCGCCGTGGTGCTTGGCGTGCGCGGCTTGTGGGGCGGGCCCTGGCTGATGGAAGAACGCGGGCTGTCACGCGTGGAAGCGGGGCATGTGCTGTTGCTCTGCACGGTTGCGCTGATTATCGGGCCTTTGCTCGCCGGTATGCTGGAACGGCGCTATCAACGGCATCGTGGCGGCATTCTGGTGGGTGGGCATATTGGTGCGGTGGCGGCGATCGCGCTCATGGTGCTGGGGGGTGCGCTTTCCTGGCCGGTGGCCGCCGATGCGGTGCTGTTGGCGTTATTCGGGCTGCTGATTTCAACCCAGGTGATCTGCTTCGCCCTGGTGCGCGCCGCCACGCCACCGGAACGCGTGGGCCGCGCGCTTTCCGCCATGAATGTCGCCTTTTTCGGTGGCGCCGCCATCATGCAGGCGGCTTCCGGTGTTGCGGCCAGTATCGGCGGCATTGGCGCGGCGCTGATGAGTTTTGTGGTCGCGGTGCTGATATGTTCCATAATCTTCATCATGCTGCGCGCGCGGGAGACTTGATGCGCTGTGCTTTCCGTCGCAGATGAAAGCCTGAAAAGGCAGGGGCAAATCCGCCCGCCAGGATGAATGGGTGCAGCGCGATGGATGGCATGAATGATACGGTGGGCCGCTTTGGCAGTGGCCAGGCGGTGCGGCGGTTGGAAGATGGGCCACTTCTGGCCGGCACGGGTCGCTTTACCAATGATGAGAACCTGCCGGGCCAGGCGCATCTGGTGTTTTTACGCTCCCCCCACGCCCATGCGCGCATTGCCTCGATTGATACCAGCGCCGCCCGCGTCCTGCCGGGGGTGGTGGCGATCCTGACTGGGGATGATGTCGCCGCCGCCGGGTTGAAGCCCCTCGGCGTTGCGCTGCCCTTCAAGCGCCCGGATGGGTCTGATCTGGCCGCGCCGCCGCGCCCGATCCTGGCGCAAGGGCTGGTGCGCTTCGTTGGCGAACCCGTTGCCGCCATCATCGCCGAAAGCCCCGCCGCGGCGCGCGATGCGGCGGAAGCCGTGATGGTGGATTACGAGGAATTGCCCGCCGTGACGAAGTTGCGGGATGCCATCGCCCCCGGCGCGCCGCAGCTTTGGCCGGCCGCCGGCAATAACATCGTCGCCGAAACCCGTTATGGCGATCAGGCGGCGGTGGATGCCGCCTTCAAATCTGCCGCGCATGTGGTTTCCCTTGATCTGGTCAATCAGCGCCTGGCGCCGGTTTCCATGGAACCGCGCGTGGTGCTGGCGGATTATGATGGCGCGAGTGATCGCTTCACCATCCGCATGAGCACGCAAATGCCCTCTGGCTTTCGGGATCAGCTTTGCAAGGAAGTGCTGGATATCCCAACCGATCGCGTGCGCGTGTTGGTGGGCGATGTCGGCGGCGGGTTTGGCATGAAAACCGGGCTTTACGCCGAAGATGCCGTGGTGGCCTTCGCCGCGCGGCGGCTTGCTCGCCCGGTGCGCTGGGCGGCAGAGCGGATGGAAGATTTCCTCGCCGCGCTGCATGGCCGCGATACCGATAGCAAGGCGGAATTGGCGCTGGATGCAGCGGGCAAGGTGATAGGCCTTCGCGTCCGCACGCTTGCTAATATGGGCGGCTATACACGCAATTCCGGTGTCGCCATTCAATTGCTGATCGGGCCTTGGGTTTCCACCAGCATCTATGACATCACGAATATTGATTTCCAATTCACCGCGGTGCTGACCAATACCGCGCCCACCGGCCCCTATCGCGGCGCCGGGCGTCCGGAAGCCATCTACATCATCGAACGCCTGATGGATGCGGCAGCGCGCAAGCTTGGGCTTGACCCTGCGGAACTCCGCCGGCGCAACATGATCAAGCCAGAGCAAATGCCCTACAAGAACGCCATGGGCCAAAGCTATGATAGCGGCAGTTTTGAAAAAATCATGGACCAGGCCTTGGTGGCTGCCGATTGGCAGGGTTTTGCCGCCCGCGCTGCGCAATCTGCCAAGGCGGGCAAGCTGCGTGGGCGCGGCATTGCGACTTTCCTGGAATGGACTGGCGGGAATGTGTTTGAAGAACGCGTGACGGTGGCGGTGAAGGCCAATCGCGAGATTGAGATTTACGCCACCACGCAAGCCATGGGTCAGGGCATCGCCACCAGCTATGCGCAGCTTGCCGTGGATGTTTTTGGTGTGTCGCTGGACAATATCAAAATCGTGATGGGCGATTCGGATCGCGGCAGCGGCTTTGGCAGCGCGGGTTCGCGTTCGCTGTTCACTGCCGGATCAGCGGTGAAGGTCGCAGCCGATAAAACCGTGGATAAGGCGCGTGATCTGGCGGCTGATGCTTTGGAAGTCGCACCGGTTGATCTGGAATATCAGGCCGGTGCCTTCCAGGTGGCCGGCACGGATCGCCGCATCGGGCTTTTTGAATTGGCGGCGAAGCAGCCGGAAGGGCGGATTTTCATTGATTCGACCAGTTCGGTTTCCGGCCCGACCTGGCCCAATGGCTGCCATGTCGCGGAGGTGGAAATTGATCCCGATACCGGCGAAGTCGCCATCCCGCTTTATGTTTCCAGCAATGATGCCGGGCGCGTGGTCAATCCGCTGATTGTGGAAGGCCAGGTGGTGGGTGGTGCTTTGCAGGGCATTGGCCAAGCCTTGTGTGAGGCGGTGATCTACGATCCTTCCACTGGTCAGCCCCTGACCGCGAGCTTCATGGATTACACCATGCCGCGTGCGGATATGCTGCCCACCGCGACCACGCTGCTTGATCAGTCCATTCCCTGCCGCACCAATCCCTTGGGCGTGAAGGGCGTGGGTGAGCTTGGCACCATTGGCGCCACGCCGGCCTTGGTGAATGCCGTTTCGGATGCGCTGGCGCGGCATGGGCGCGGTGCGGTGGCCGATAGCGTGCAAATGCCGCTGACACCGCCGCGCATTTGGGCGCTGCTGCAAGGCTGAAACGCTGATGGCGCTTGGCAGAAGACGCAGCCGGGAACGCCGCCAGCGCGCCACGCGTTGGCTCTGGCGCCTGTCGCAGGCTGTGATGATTCTGCTGGTGTTCCTGGGCTTTGCGATCCTGACCTATCGCGGGGCGGAGGAGGTAGCGCGCGCCGAAGTCACAGCGCTGGAAGCCCGGCTGGCCGAGGCCGCGGAACGCGAAAGCACCGCAGCGGCAGAACAAGGCCGCCTCGCCCTTCAACTTGCCGAGGCGCGTACGGAAGCCAGCACCTGGCGCACGCGGCATGAACAGGAAGTGCCGCGCCCGCCCTTCACGGATGTGCTGGCCATCGCCGCGGAGCGTATCGCTGCCGGTGTTGCGCCTGAACGGGTGATGGGCCTGCTGCGCCTGGCCGATAATCCGCGCCGGTGTGAAGGCCGCCCGATCATCCGCCGCTTCGCCATTCGCTTTGGTGGCACGCCAAACGCGGATGATGGCACCAGCTTCTTGGATGGGTTGTTGCGCATCACCATCACGATGCCGGCGGGTGCCGAGGATGTGGCGCGGCTGGCCAATGTCAGCGTTACCAGCACTTGGAATGGGCGCACGGAAAACCTGACCGGCTTGCCGCAACGCCTGACGCTGCCGCTCGGTAATCTGGATGTGGACCTTGCCATTACCGCCAGCGAATTGCGCGGCTTTGCCCAGGCAGCGCTTGCGACCTGTCCGCGCAGCTAGGAGTGACGCTGGACAGCGCGACGAAACAGCGCAAGCATCCGACGATATCACTGGAGGAAACCCATGAATCGCCGCAACACGCTGAAGGGCGCGCTTGCCCTTTCAGGCCTGACCGCCTTGCCAGCACTGGCGCAAAATCTTGATCGGCCGGTGCGCTTTGTCGTGCCCTTCGCGCCGGGCGGCACTTCGGACATCATCGCGCGCTTGCTCTCACCAGAGCTCACCAAATCCTTCGGCCAGAATGTGGTGGTGGAAAACCGCACGGGTGCCAGTGGCAATATCGGCGCCGATCTGGTGGCGAAATCCTCGCCCGATGGTCACACCATGCTGATCATTGATGTTTCAACCCTGGCGACGGCGCCATCGCTCTATACGCGTTTTCCCTTTGACCTGAAGCGCGATTTGGCACCTGTCACCATGCTGATCTACGCGCCCTATATCCTGGCGGTGCATCCTTCCGTGCCGGTGAATAACGCTGCCGAATTGGTGGCCTATGCCAAGGCCAATCCCACCAAGGTCAATGTCGGCCATGCCGGCATCGGTGTGGGCAATCACCTGACCGGCCTTTTGGTGACGCAGCATTGGGCCGCTGACCTGACGCAGGTGCCCTATCGCGGCGGGGCGGCTGCGCTGACAGCCGTGGCATCCGGCGAAGCGCAAATGATCATCAATGGCGCCACCGCTACCGCGCCCTTCTGCAAGCAGGGCCAATTGCGCGCCATTGCGGTTACCGGTCCGCGCCGCCTGCCCGATTTCCCGGATGTCCCCACCTTCAAGGAACTCGGCTGGCCAGCAGCGGAAAGCGGCACCTGGCAGGGCGTGCTGGTGCAAGGCGGCACGCCGCCCGCCATGGTGGAAAGGCTTTCCCGCGATTTGCGCGCCGCCATGGCGGTGCCGAGTGTTGCCGAACGCATCACCGCCATTGGCGGGGAAAACCGCGCCGAGGGACCGGAATCCTTCCGCCGCTGGCTGGACAACGAGATCGAGGTTTGGGGCCGCGTGGTGCGCGCCAATAACATCAAGCTCGACTGATGCGGGAGACGCCTGAGGGACTGCTTGCCCGCCTCACCGAAGCTGGCATTGCCGCCGAAACGCGCCATCACCCGGCGGTCTTTACCGTGGCTGAAAGCCAGGATTTGCGCGGCACGCTGCCGGGTGGGCATACGAAAAACCTGTTTCTTCGCCCCGCCAAGGGCGATGGCCCCTTCCTGCTGGCAACGCTTGAGGAATCCCGCCAAATCTCCATCAATGCGCTGGCCCGCATGGCGGGGTCAGGCAAGGTCAGCATGGGCAGTGCCGAGGAATTGATGGAAGTGCTGGGCCTGACGCCAGGCTCGGTCACGCCCTTTGGGCTGGTGAATGCGCTGCCCAGCCGGATTCGTTTTGTCATGGATGCCGGGCTGATGCGCCATGCTCGGATTTGGGCGCATCCTTTGGTGAATACGGCTTCCACGGGCCTCGCACCCCAGGATTTGCTCGGGTTTTTGGCGGGGCTTGGCCATGAAACACGGTTGCTGGAACTGGATGGCGCCTGAACCGCGCCGAGGTGGCTTGCTTCTGGCGCAATAGGGCGCATTTATGCGCCAACAAATTCAGGAAGTGCCGTTATGGAAGTGATCTTCGACCCGAACCGCCCCCCGCAGGCCGCCGCTGCCGGCGCCATCAAGGATGGGGACCAAACGACCTTCATGCAGGATGTGGTGCAGGCATCCAATGATGTGCCGGTGCTGGTGGATTTCTGGGCCACCTGGTGTGGCCCCTGCAAGCAGCTGACGCCCGCGCTGGAAAAGGTCGTCAATGCCGCCGGTGGGCGCGTGCGGCTGGTTAAGATTGATATTGATAAGAATCGCGGCCTTGTGCAGCAGCTTGTGCAAATGGGCCTGCCGCTGCAATCCGTCCCCACGGTGGTGGCTTTCTGGAAGGGGCAGATCCTTGATCTGTTCCAGGGCGCGCTGCCGGAATCGGAAGTGAAGCGCTTCATTGAAGGCTTGCTCAAGCAGGCTGGCGGGCAAATGCCGACGGCTGATCTGCTGGGCGAAGCCAAGGCCGCGCTGGAAGAAGGCGATGCCACCACGGCGCTGCAACTATTCGGCGCGCTGGCGCAGCAGGAACCGGAAAATGCCGATGCGCTGGCGGGCGTCGCGCGCTGCCTGATGGCGCTGGGGCAGGAAGAACAGGCGCTACAGGTGATTGAAAGCGTGCCGGAAAAGCTGCGCGCCCATGCCGAAATCGCCTCCATCCGGAGCGCCTTGGAATTGGCCGCAGAAGGCCGCGAAGCGCGCGCCAAGCTCGCTGAATTTGAAACCCGCCTGGCCGCCGACCCGAATGACCATGCGGCGCGGATTGACCTGGCCGTTGCGCTGAACGCCATGGAGGACCGCGCTGGCGCCGTGGATGCGCTGATCGAGGCGATCAAGCGCGACCGCGCCTGGAATGAGGAAGCGGCGCGCAAGCAATTGCTGAAATTCTTCGAAGCCTGGGGCTTTGGGGATGAGGCCAGTGTCGCCGGGCGGCGCAAGCTTTCTTCTGTGTTGTTCCGGTAAGGCCGGCGGCGCCACGCATCATGCAAGCCTTCAGCCCGCGTTTGGCAGACCTGCCGAGCGAAATCGCAGTCTTCCCCCTGACCGGGGCGCTGCTGCTGCCGCGCGGGCGCTTGCCGCTCAATATTTTTGAGCCGCGCTATCTGGCGATGACAATGGATGCTTTGGGCCGCGGCCGGCTTTTCGGCATGGTGCAGCCGGATGCGCGCGGCAAGCCAGCGGCGGAAGGGCCGGGGCTTTATCGAATTGGCTGCCTTGGGCGCATTTCATCCTTCAGTGAAACCGATGATGGTCGGCTGTTGATAACGCTGATCGGCGTAGCGCGGTTTCGCATTGTGGAAGAAGTGCCCATGGCGCCGGGCGGCTATCGCCGCGTGCGTGCCGATTATGCGGATTTCGTGACGGATTTGCTGGAAGCCGAACCGCCACCGCTCGATCGCCCGGCGCTGCTTGGCGCGCTGCGTCCCTATTTCCAGGCGCGCGGGATTGAGGCCAATTGGGATGCGGTGGAACAAACGCCTGACGCGCTGCTGGTGACCATGCTCGCCATGGTCTGCCCCTTTGATCCGCCGGAAAAACAGGCACTTCTGGAAGCGGGCGAAGGATCAGAACGGGCAGACATGCTGGTCACGCTGCTGCGCATGGGGGCGGCGGCGAATATGCCAAACCCCGGCAGCCTGAGTTGATGAAGGGAATGACCTTATGACCGAACCGCAACCGAAAGGCGGCGCGCTTGACCCGAAGCTCTTGGAAATCCTGGTCTGCCCGGTGACCAAAAAGCCGCTCCGCTATGATCGCGACAGGGGCGAATTGATCAGCGATGCGGCGGGCCTGGCCTATCCGGTGCGTGATGGCATTCCGATCATGCTGCCTGATGAGGCGCGTAAACTGGACGCATGAGCGCACCCACCGAAATCCGCCTGCGCAAGGCAGAGAAAATCCTGGAAATCGCTTTCGCTGATGGTGCGCGCTTCGCGCTGCCCGCGGAATATCTGCGCGTTGAAAGCCCAAGCGCGGAAGTGCAAGGCCATGGGCCGGGGCAGAAGGTCATTGTGGCAGGACGGCGGCATGTTGGCATTATGGGGCTTGAACCCGTCGGCCATTACGCGCTGCGGATCAGCTTTGACGATTTGCACGATACCGGGATTTATACCTGGGAATATCTGCGGCGTTTGGGTGAAGAACAGGAAAGCCGCTGGGCGGAATATCTGGCGGCACTGGCTACGCGGGGCTTGATGCGCGAACCAAAACGCTGATTCAGCCGCCGCGCCGCGCCCATGCCTGCAAGTGCGGGCGGATGTGAAGAAAGCCGCGATAGGCGCGTTCCATCAGCCATAACAAGGGCGGGAAGCGCGCGGCGTGGCCAAGCGGGCGCAGGGCTGGAATGACGCGCCACATGGCGGCGAAGGCCGCTGCGCCATGCAGCAAGGACCCCTCGGCTTCTCGCGCATGAAAGCGCGCCAGCAATAGCGCGGGATCAATTGGGCAGGCCGCGCCCTCAGCGCCTATATCAATGAAGTCAATCGCGCCCCGCCGATCCAGCCGGCGCATGAGCGCAATTTCCCGCAAGCACAAAGGGCAGGTGCCATCGAACCAAACGGTAAGCAGGGCAGGGGTCATGGATGTCCAGGTAATGCGCGCGGCGGCAGCGGCAAGGTCTGGGCAAAAGGCGAAAAGCTACTTGATTGAGCAACGGTCGGGGCTATCGGCCGGCAGGAAGATCAGGTGATCTCCTGTGGCCCGGATGGCATGCCATGCGCGAGGCCCCTTGCGTTTGCCGAAACTATCGAGAATGACGATGGGGCCTGCGGCCAGGGTCGGCGCGAACACCTGCGCGACATAGGGTGCGAATGATTTGCCATTGACCGGAACGTCGATTACCCAGGTACATCAATGCTGGCCTCTTCAACAAGAGTCGTTGTTGACAGCATTTTCCGAGTCGCCAAGCGTAGCGCTTGGCTTGAAAATGCTTACGCCTGCTTGCGTTCAATCAGGCTCCGCCGGATTTTCCGCCCGCGCTTGATGCGGTCTTCAATGAAGCCAGCCTCTCCCCAACGAATGGCGCGGCCAAAGGCGTGTGCGTCCTCGGCAAAGCGTGAGAGCATTTCAAGCACGGCTTCGCGATTATTCAGGAAAACATCGCGCCACATATCCACATCGGATGCCGCGATGCGCGTGAAATCCCGAAAGCCGGAGGCGGCGAATTTCAGCACCGCTTCCTTGGTTTCTTCCGCCAAATCATCCGCCGTGCCGCAAATGGTGAAGGCGATCAGATGTGGCAGATGGCTGACAATGGCGACAACCTTGTCATGCGTCACGGGGTCCATGGTTTCGATCATGGAACCGCAGCGCCGCCAAAGCTCCTTCACCTTTTCCACCGCCGCAGGGTCGCTATCCGGCAAAGGTGTTACGATGCAATAACGGCCCTCAAACAATTCCGGAAAACCTGCATCGGGGCCGGAATGCTCGGTCCCCGCCATGGGATGCGCCGGCACCAGATGCACGCCTTCGGGTGTCAGCGGCATCAAATCCCGCACCACACTGCCCTTGGTGGAACCCACATCGGTCAGCACCGCACCTGGCGCCAAATGCGGCGCGATATGGCGCATGGCATCCGCATAGGCACCCACGGGAATACAGAAAATCACGCCATCGCAGCCTTCAACGGCGCGCGCAGCATCCGCTTCCACCACATCAGCAATGCCCAGTTCGCGCACACGGGCAAGCGTCTCAGCCCGCCTTGTGGTGACTACGATGGTCTTCGCGATATCGCCGCGCTTTTGCGCAACCCGCGCAATGGAAGACCCGATCAGCCCAACGCCAACCAGGCACAGCCGATTGAAAAGCGGTTCAGCCATGTTGCGCCATGAAGGCCGTGACGGCATCCGCCACCATCTGGCATTCCTCACCCGTGCCGATGCTGATGCGCAGGCACGCCGGCAGCCCATAACCACCCATGGCGCGCATGATCAGCCCGCGCGATTTCATCGCCGCATCGGCTGCCTTGGCCTTTTCTGGCGTGCCAAAATCAGCCAGCAGGAAATTCCCCTCACTCGGCCAAACCTTCACGCCAACTGCGGTGAGTGCGGCGCCAAGCTTGCCGCGCCATTCCGTGTTATGCGCGATGGATTTTTCAATCCAGCCCGCTTCCTGCACGGCAGCAATCCCCGCCGCCATGGCCGCTGCATTCACATTGAACGGCCCACGCACGCGCCCCAGAACGCCCACCACCGCTTCCGGCGCATAGGCCCAGCCCAACCGCATGCCGCCCAGGCCAAAAATCTTGGAGAAGGTGCGCGTCATCACCGTATTGCCGCCACCCGCATCCACCAGCGCCGCGCCGGCATCATAATCGGGCCGCGTCACATATTCGGCATAGGCGGAATCCAGCACCAGCAGAATGTCATCGCGCAGCCCCGCGCGCAGCCGGACGATTTCACTTTGCGGCAGGATCGAACCGGTCGGGTTGTTCGGATTGGCAAGACAAACAAGCTTGGTGCGCGGCCCAACCGCGGCCAGCATCGCATCCACATCCACGGTCAAATTGCGTTCCGGCACCTTGATCACGCGGCAGCCGGCCCAACGCCCGGTAATGTCATACATCAGGAAGCCATGGGCGGACATCACAAGCTCGGTCCCCTCACCGCCATAGGCAAGGATCAGCAGTGCCAGCAATTCATCCGAACCATTGCCGCAAACAATCCGCGCGGGGTCGAGGCCGAAGCGCGCGCCAATCGCCTCTCGCAGCGCCTTGGCGCCGCCATCGGGGTAGCGATGCGCATCAGCGGCCACGCCAGCAATGGCGGCAATGGCGCCAGGCGGCGGCCCGAAAGCGCCTTCATTGGAAGACAGCTTCACAATCCGGTTCACGCCGGGGATTTTCGATTCGCCACCGACATAAGGCTCCACCGAAAGGATCGAAGGGCGCGGCATCACGGTCATGGCACATCTCCAGCAACTGGCACGGCATAGGCGCCCAGCAGAACAGCGTTAAGCCCGGCAAGCCGTGGATCATCCGCGGCGATGAAGGCATCAATTTCGGCAAGCGCCAGGCTGCGCCCTTCCTGGCGAATGAGGCTCAGGATACGCCCGGCAAGCCCGGCTTCGGTCAGCATGCGGGCGAAACTGTCGCGCGTTGCATCGGCGCCCGCTTCCAGCCGCAAGAGGCTCTGATCTTCGCCCGAGGCATCCGGCGGCAGGGGTGCTACCACCAGCGCCGCATCGGCATGGGCAGCATCCACAACGAAAGGCAGGCGCGCCACCACGGAAAGCCGGGGCGCTTCCAGGCTTTGCCACCAGGTGCCCTCACCTTCGCCGGTTGGGGCGGGCAGCACTGCGACCGATGCCTTGCCGGTGCTCAGCGCCGCCAAAGCCTGCGCCGGGGAAGCGAAGGGGGTCAGGGGCGCGGCGGTGCCGAAATGCTCCCGCGCCAGTGTCAATGTCTGCGCGGCCTCGCCCGAGGCAGCGATAGCCGCCGTGAAGGCGCCCTGGATAGCTGTATGGGCCATGAAAATATGGCGCCAGATGCGGACTACGGCGCCGCGGGAAAGTGCGCCAGAATGCCGGGCAAGCAAGCGGCGCAACACGGCGGCTTCCCGCCCTGGCCGCAGCGGGGACCCAGCCCCGGTCTTGGCGCGGCTTGCTGCCATGCGCGCCACCACGGCGGCACGGCGCATCAGCAGATCATGCATCGCCTCATCCAGCGCATCAATCTCGGCGCGCAGCGCCTGAAGGGCCGGATCGGCAGAAGGGGTGTTGGATGGGCTATCGTTCATGCGGGACCAAATCTCTCGGGCAGCAATAACCCTGTCATGCCTGCCCGCCAAGCGCCCAGCCTCGCAGAAGCCAAGGTTGCGCCTGGGGGATGCGCCAGCGTAAAAGCGCGTCCATGAGCCAAGCCATCGCCCCGCTGCCCGATGTGGACCATCAGGCCGCCCTGTTTCCCGATGGGCTGGCCCTGGAATGCGGCGCGGTCGTGGCACCCCTCACGGTCGCCTATCGCACCTATGGGCGGCTGAATGCGGCGGCGAGCAACGCGGTGCTGATCTGCCACGCGCTGACGGGCGATCAATATGTCGCGGAAAACCACCCCATCACCGGCAAGCCTGGCTGGTGGGAGAATATCATCGGCCCCGGTCGGCCCCTGGATACGGATCGTTATTTCCTGGTCTGCGCCAATGTGCTGGGCGGCTGCATGGGCTCCACCGGGCCGCGCAGTGAAATGACCGATGCGGCCGGGCGCGGGCTTGGCCGACCTTGGGGGACGGATTTTCCCTCGGTCACCATCCGAGACATGGTGCGCGCGCAAAAGCGCCTGATGGAAAGGCTTGGCATCAATCGCTGGCTTGCCGTGATTGGCGGGTCCATGGGCGGGATGCAGGTGCTGGAATGGGCCGCGACCTATCCCGAAGCGGTCTATGCCGCCGCCCCGATCGCCACCGCCGCGCATCATTCGGCACAAAACATCGCCTTTCATGAGGTGGGGCGCGCGGCCATTCATTCCGATCCGGATTGGCAAGGCGGACGCTATTGGGAAGCGGGCATCATTCCGGCCAAGGGCCTGTCTGTGGCGCGCATGGTCGCCCATATCACTTATTTGTCCGAAAAGGCGCTGACGCGGAAATTTGGCCGTCGGCTGCGCGGTGCCGCCGCACTCACCTTCCTTGAAGATGTGTTTGAGGTGGAGAGTTACCTCCGCCATCAGGGCTCCACCTTCGTGCGCCGCTTTGACGCAAATTCATACCTGACGATCACGCGCGCCATGGATTTCTTCGATTTGGCGGCAGACCATGAAGGTGATCTGGCCAAGGCCTTTCGCGGTACGGCGACGCGGTTTTTTGTGGCGTCCTTCAATAGTGACTGGCTATTTCCCACCAGCGAAAGCCGCAGCCTGGTGCGGGCGCTGAATATGGCCGCGGCCAATGTCAGTTTCGTCGAAATTGACAGCGACAAGGGCCATGACGCCTTCCTGCTGGAAGAACCGGATTTCCATCGCGCGCTGGGCGGTTTCCTTGCCGGCTGCGCTGAACGCCTTGGGGTTTAGGTCGTCACCATGGATGGCGTGCAATATGTCGCGAAGAATATGCGCCTTGATCTTCGCCTGATCGCGGAGATGATTCCCCATGATGCGCGCGTGCTTGACATTGGCTGCGGCGATGGCGCGCTGATTGAACATCTGGCCCGCGAAAAGCGCGCCGATGCGCGCGGCATTGAAATTGACATGGCGCAGGTGACCAAGGCGGTCTCGGCCGGGCTCGCGGTCATTCATGGCGATGCGGATAATGACCTCGCTTTTTATCCTGATGGTGCCTTTGATTATGTTGTGCTGTCACGCACCTTGCAGGCCGTGGAAAACCCACGAGAGGTGCTGCGGCAATTGCTCCGCATCGGGCGGTACGCGATTGTGTCCTTCCCGAATTTTGGCCATTGGCAGATGCGCTGGCGATTATTGTGGGGCGGGCGCATGCCGGATACGGAAACCTGGAACCGCCCCTGGTATGAAACGCCCAATATCCACCCCTGCACGATCACGGATTTCACCGCGCTTTGCGCTTTGGATGGCTATGCGGTGGAACGCTGGCTGGCGGTGGATGAACAGGGGTTGAGGGCGCCGTGGCGCCGCTCATTAAGGCTCGCCAATCTATTTGGGGAGCAGGCGTTATTCATGCTGCGCCGCGCTGCGCCGGCCAAGGCCCCTGAAATGTGATCCGGCGTGCCGGATCACGCCCCCACCATTACTCCCGCCAGGGATGCAGATTCCAGAGCGCCTGATAACGCGCACGCAGCGCCAAAAGCTCTGTCCGATAGGCATCGGGGGCCAGGAAGCGCAGCGGCAGGAATTGCTGATCGGCAAGCTTCTGGAATTCCGGATTATCGATGGTTTTCTTCACGGATTCCGCAAGGCGGGTGATGATTTCGGTCGGCATGCCACCTGGGGCGGCCATGCCGCGCATGGAACCTTCCACCACATCAAAGCCCAATTCGCGCAGGGTTGGGATGGTGGGCGCGCGGTCCCAACGCGCTTCACCCAATTGCGCGATCGGGCGTAGCGTGCCCTGGTTCATGTCATTAAGCCCTTCCGCCACATTCATCACCGCCAGCGGAATGGTGCGCGACAGCACATTCTGCTTCACCTGAGACGAACCCGCGAAGGGGATGTGCAGAAACTTGGTACCCGTGGCGCGTTCCAGGGCCAGCATCGCCAAATGATCATCCGAACCAATGCCGGTAGTGCCATAGCCAATCGTGCCCGGATTGGCCCGCGCCGCCGCAAGCAGATCAGCGAGAGTCTTATAAGGGCTGTCCGGCACCACCCACATGCCGCCCGGATCATCCACGATATTCCCAATGAGTGAAAAATCATCCAATGAATACCGCGCGCGGCGCTCAATCGGGATGGTGACGATATTGGGCGTATTGATGAACCCAATCGTATAGCCATCAGGCCGCGCACGGGCCAATTCGGAAAAGCCGATTTCTCCGCCGGCGCCAGGACGGTTCAGCACCACAACAGGCTGGCCCAAATCCGCTTCCATGAAGCGCGCAATGGTCCGCGCGGCGACATCCGTGCCGCCTCCCGCAGCGAAAGCAACGATCATGGTGATCTGCCGATCCGGCCGCCAACCGCCTTGCGCGCGGGCAATGGCAGGGGTGGCAAGTGCGCTCGCGATCAGTGCGCGACGTGAAAGCTTCATGGTGACCTCCCGGTTGTTATGACGATCCAAGCACAAACGCCGCGCATGAAAAAGGCCGCCCGGAATGACCCGCGCGGCCTTTTTTCGAAGCGTGGCTTCAAGCCTTAATCAGCCGCCAGCGCCATGCGGTTGCGGTTCAGAATGCCCATCACGTGATCTTCCGCCGCATCCACAACCT